>JANLRI010000078.1:0-5543 GCA_031361565.1 Betaproteobacteria bacterium
GCATATTGAGCGCACACCCCGTTCCATACTCAATACCCGAAATAGAACCTATCCTGGGAATAAGTATGCGATTGAAGGCATTCGGCCCACCTACGAAAAATAGTTACAGCGGGTAAAAGAGCTTCTGAAAAAGTCTTAACGATATACTCGCTGACAGGAGGTCGGATACTCCATCCGAAAGAATGTTTAGAGATCTTCGCTGGCTTTATATTCTGCCCTTGTCGCCACTTCTCACGGGCTGGATTTCGAGCGGGCGCTTGCCTAACACGAGCCGAGAGTGGATCACTGAGGCCATTGGCGGCATCGTTATCCTGTGCTTGGTGATCGGCTTCAAGCGAGAACACAAAGATGTTCTGGAGCTTGCAACCAAAGATACACTCACAGGCCTGGAAAATCGGCGCGCCTTCGAAGATGCGGTTGCCAAAGAATGTAGTCGTGCCAAACGGTTCAAAACTCCCCTGAGCCTACTTTACCTCGATCTGGACCAATTTAAGTTGATCAATGATCGTTATGGTCATTCGTTTGGCGACCAAGTCTTACGCGAATTCTCGGAGGTACTTAGGCAAGCTGGACGGGCGGGAATCGATCGAAGTTTCAGGCTTGGAGGCGATGAATTTGCCATGCTTCTGCCGGGCTGCTCGGTGCCGCAGGCGGAAGGCCTGGTACAGCGAATTTTAATCGCCTGTTCGACTCAGGGGAAGCATTGGGCCGAGGGGTCACTTGGTGTAAGTGCGGGAGCCGTTGAACTTCAAGATAATGAGTCGCATGAAGATTTTGTAATTCGTGCGGATAAGGCGATGTATCTTGAAAAGCATAGTCTGGTGTTTGTTAAGGCTCCCGAGTATTAGGCATGAAGGCCAGGCCTTGACCCTTCGCTGCGCCCGGGCAGTTACTCAATTCATCAAATGAGAAGTATTGGATAAGTTTACGTTATCACAGGCGCGGCGCATCGCTCTTGCCGCCCAGGGCTTTGCCGATGCCAAACCGAGCGGGCGGATTGACCGTCGTCACATCCGAAAATTGTTTGATCGCATCGGGGTCGTTCAGGTCGATTCCGTCAATGTATTGACGCGCTCTGAAGAGCTTCCGATCTTCGCCCGCCTCGGACCTCATCCGCGCAACCTGGTGCGAGACATGGAGGCTGACGGTGAACTCTTTGAGTATTGGGCTCATGAGGCCTCGCTGCTGCCGGTCCACCATGAACCCTTGTTCCGGTGGAAGAAGGAGCAGGTACGTAGCGGTGCCTATAAGGTTTGGGGGGGCATCGCGAAGTTACGTGCAGAACAGCCTCAATTTCTAGAATCAGTCCTTCAGGAAGTGGCGAAACGTGGCCCCGTCGCGGCGAGCGAATTGAGTATGCGCATTGGCCAGGTAGGTGATCACTGGGGTTGGCGATGGGACGATGCCAAGACTGCCATCGAGGCCCTGTTTTGGGGGGGCGAAGTGGCCGGGCGCAGGCGACCAAACTTCGAGCGTGATTACACAGTCCCCGCCCATCGTTTTCCTGCGCACATCCTGGAGCGACCGGCACTTGATGAACGAGAGGCGCGCCTAGAGCTGTTGCGCATCGCGGCTCGTTGCATGGGTATTGGCAGCGCTCGCGATTTGGCGGATTATCATCGACTGAACGTTTCTGCCGCTCGGCCGCTGATTGCCGAGTTAGTGGAGCGTGGCGAATTGATCGAGGTTGAGGTTGAAGGCTGGCGAGATAAGGTGCTCCTTGGGCCGGAAGCGAAAGTGCCGCGACGGGTTGACGCCCGGGCCTTGTTAAGCCCATTCGATTCACTCATTTGGGAGCGTAGTCGCACCGAGCACTTGTTTGGGATGCGCTATCGCATTGAAATTTATGTGCCTCAGCCGAAGAGGGTGCACGGGTATTACGTCTTGCCTTTTCTGCTGGGCGAGGAACTTGTTGCAAGGGTAGATCTCAAGGCTGATCGCCATGCCAGTGCGCTTCTTGTGCAGGCCGCCTGGGGTGAGCCGGGCATTGACGAAGTACGGGTATCCATTGAGCTGGCCCAGGAGCTTGCCGTCATGGCCGAATGGCTAGGGCTTGAGAAGGTGGTGGTCAAACCCAAAGGCGACCTCTACCCCGCGCTTGCCAAGCAGTTTGCCCGAATTAAACGAGGGAATAAACCTCGGCCTTGACACTCACGCGACCGTCTTCAATCAACTTTTCCAAATGGGCGATGAGCGATCTTTCAGCGACCGGAAAAAGCTCAGGACGCACATCGTCATACACGATGGGTAGGAGCGCCTTGGTGGTGGAAT
Source organism: Betaproteobacteria bacterium (assembly GCA_031361565.1). Taxonomy (GTDB): domain Bacteria; phylum Pseudomonadota; class Gammaproteobacteria; order Burkholderiales; family Burkholderiaceae_E; genus JAPOKJ01. Next base: position 2,272 of record JANLRI010000078.1, read on the forward strand.
GGTTGTGGCTTTGTAAGGCCTTGAACACCTTCGCTTCGCGCCCGAGACGGTGGCCTTTGAGTTGCGCGATGGCGAGTTTGGCAGGTGCGAGTACCCAGCCGTGCGCGGGAAGAATGTAGTCGACGGGTTCCTTGGCCAGTTCGTCCAAAGCGGTGATGTAGGCGAGCATATTGCCGTCGGGTGGATTGATCACTACGGTCGAACCATTGTTGATGTGGTCGCCACTAATCAGTAAGCCATCCTCTTCCATGATGAAACAGAGGTGATTAGAGGCATGCCCAGGTGTATGTACCGCACGCAACGTCGTGTGACCCACATTAAAACGCTCGCCGTGCTGAATTTCTTGGTCGGGATGAAAGTCGCCGTAGTCCGGTTTGCCGAAGGTGGACGGAAGCCATTTCCTACCCAAAATCGGAGCCCCGGTCATCTCCTGGAGATGAGCCGCGCCCGGTGAGTGATCCAGATGCGCGTGGGTGCAGAAAATATATTTAAGCTTGCTGCCCACGACCGCCGCAATACGCTCGACATGCGCACGATCCGTCGGTCCGGGATCGATCACTGCATATTCAGTGATTGGCGAATCTGAGGCCTCCGAAGCACGACCGGCAATAATGTAAGTATTGGTGCCAGCACCCGTCATCATGCCGGGGTTTGGGCAGGTGAGACGGAATACATTGCGCAAAAGGGCCACCGGCTCCTGGTAGTTCCAGTCGAGGCTGTGGCGTATTTGGCCATCGGGCACCACCAGCTCCAGCTCGCCGTAGGCTGCTTCGTGCTCGGAAAAACGCTCGACTTCGCCTTTTAGAAAGCCCGCTCTTGGGGAGGACACAAAAAGCGGCTTCTCGCCCTGGCAGGCTTCGATCAGTGCATCAATCGAGACAAAGCGACTCATCCAGCGAAGCGTTCGGATGGTGGGGAAGATCATCGAAAACTCACCACGCGCATAGCGCGCCAAGGCCTCACTAGGTGAGACCCAGACCGGCTCAAATTGCTCGCCTTCGTCGGCGACCGGTGTTTGCCCCTCAGGCATGCGAGCCGCAAAGAAGCGCGCATCAAACCGTTTGGGTAGGTCGCGGTCGGTGATCCAGTGGCACAGAAAATAAACTTTGTCGACGGCAAGTTTTAAGCCGTGACGTTCGATGTCTGCTAAGAAATCGGCGTCACGTTCGCGACTTAATTGGGCGATCTCCTTAGCCCCAGCCATTTCACCATCGGCGCGGTAAGCGAGCAATACGCCCAGTTCCTCGAAAGCTTCGCGGATACTGGCGACCGTGAAGGCTTTTTGTTCCTCGTGTTGGCTAGCACGACTTACAGAGAGTTGCTGCGCCAAAATTGAACCGTCGCTTTTATCCAGTGCGCCTCCGGGAAAAACGAAGGCGCCGGGTGCAAAGCTCGCGGTCATGGAACGGCGGGTCATTAAGACCTCGTAGCCGCCAGGGATGTCGCGCATCAGCAGCACGGTCGCCGCCGGTCGAGTGGTGACGGGTTCGCGATATTCGTACAGTTGTTCTTGGGGTCTAACAGACATGAGATTTCTCGGAAATGGCTTGAAGGTTGAAGTTGAACGGGACGGCGTAGCAGATGTTTTTTCGTATTCGGGTGTGAGAAAGGTCGCCAGACCCTGCTTATTGCAGGGGCTTGCCGCCACGACCAGCGCCTTGAGCAAACTGAGCCGCACCGCCAAAGGTCTCCCCGCTCTTGATAGTCTTTTCGCCCCAAGCAAACTCATTCGCCAGAGCCTCATCGAGCGACAGCCCAAACTGTTCATAGGCCGAACGTCGGTCATTACGCAGGCATTGTTGTGGGAAGGTGCTCAGCACCCTTGCGAGTTCAAGTGCCTCCTTCAAAGCTTGTCCATCCGGCACCACGCGATTGGCTAAGCCAATATTGAAGGCTTCATCGGCGAGCACAGGTCGGCCGGTGAGAATTAAATCCAAGGCGCGCGATAGGCCAATTAGGCGGGGCAGACGAATCGTTCCGCCATCGATGAGTGGCACCCCAAAGCGTCGACAAAAAATTCCGAACACGGCGCTTTTTTCAACTACCCGAAGGTCGCACCAGAGCGCCAATTCCATGCCCCCCGCCACGGCATGGCCTGAAACCGCGGCGATCACGGGCTTACTGAGCAGCATTCGGCTGGGCCCCATCGGTCCGTCGCCTTCTGCTACAAGGCGGTTACGCCGCTCTGGGTCGCCAAGCGCTTTGAGGTCGGCACCCGCGCAAAAAGTACCATGCTCGCCGTGAAACACTGCGACCGGGCTAGTGAGATCCGCATCAAACGCTTCGAAGGCCCGAGCCAGCGCATGCGCGGTGGGGCCGTCGACCGCGTTCCTGGCATGGGCACGATTCAAGCTCACAATCGTGATATCGCCCTCTTTACGAACCAAGACGTTTGCGGCCATTTTACTAACCCTAGTCAGAATGAATGCAGTGAGTGAGCTGTAATTTTCTTAGATCGAAGTACCTTCCTGCGCATGCTTCAGCAGAATCGCAGGGGGCGTGAAGCGTTCACCGTATCGGGCCGCAAGCTGTTTCGAGCGTTCTACAAACTTCGAGACACCAATATGGTTCACGAACTGAGCGGTGCCGCCCGTGTACGCTGGAAAGCCCCAACCAAAGATCGAGCCGATATTGGCGTCACGACTAGATTCCACCACGCCTTCCTGCATGCAGCGCAGGGTCTCCAAGGCCTGGATATAAAGCATGCGATCACGAATATCCTCGTTGGGCACATTCTTGCTTGCGCGCACAAAGGTTTTTAAACCTTCCCAAAGATGCTTCTCCTGGCCTTCTGGATACTCGTAAAAGCCACCACCATAGGCGCGACCCATACGCTTATACCCGTGCGACATTTTTTCGAGCACGTAAACGGCGTCTTCGGGCATGCGCTTGCTCTTCACGCTGTGGCTGTGTTTAGCGGCGGGCTTTGCTGTAGTTAATGCTTGGGTTGGAGTAGGAGCATTGCCGGGCGGGTGTTCGTGGCCGTGCTGATGCCCCTCCTGCGCGTGTGCATGATCATCGTGTTCTGCATGATCATGATGTTCTTCATGGCCATGAGTGTGTTCATGCTTTTTGGCGTGATTGTGATCGTCGTCGTGTTTATGGGCTTTGTCATGGTTATGTGCGTGATCATGGTCGTGGTCGTGCTCATGCTCGTGCTCATGTCCGTGATCGTGATCGTGATCGTGATCGTGCTCATGCCCGTGCTCATAACCATGGTCATGTGATTCGCCATGCTCTGCCGCATGGGCTTGTTTTTCAAGCTCGGCCAG
>JANLRI010000080.1:0-14292 GCA_031361565.1 Betaproteobacteria bacterium
CCCCACCAACCCGCGCGACCCGACCCACACCTTTGACTGAGAGAATGGCCTTACTCACCTCGTTGTCCACTAGCCAAGACAAGGCCTCTTCGTCAAGACGGGTTGAGCTGACCGAATAGCTCAAAATCGCAGCACCTGCCAAATCAACTTTCGAGATAATCGGGTCCTTCAGGTCGGTCGGCAAGTCGGAGCGCACTCGGCTCACAGCATCACGCACATCATTGGTTGCATCGGCGATGGACTTCTCAAGTTTGAACTCGGCGGTGACACTCACCACACCATCTTGAATACGGGTGTAGATGTGCTTGATCATTGATAACGTTGCGATCGAATTCTCAAGCTTTCGGGCGACTTCGCTCTCCAGTTGCGCCGGTGCAGCTCCAGGCATATTGGCCGTCACCGTGACGGTCGGCAAATCGATGTCTGGAAAGTTTTGCACCTTCATGGCCTTGAAGCTCATCCAGCCCAGGCCGGTTAGCAGGATGAACAACAAGATCGATGGAATCGGGTTGCGGATCGACCAAGTGGAGAAATTGAAGGATTCAGACATGGAAAGTCCTTGGTTACGACGAGGCAAATTCTTCACGACTTCAATCGGCACTTACGGTGACTTAGCGCTTTCTTGTACTCGCACCAGGTCGCCATCATTCAGAAAGCCCACACCATTGACCACGAACCGCGCGGAGTTCGCAAGTCCCTTCGCAATCTCAATGCGATCACCAAGACGCTGGCCGGTTTCGACCTTGACCATCTTCACGCGGTCGGCGTTTTCCATCACGAACAGATAACTAAATCCATCTCGTCGCAGAATGGCCGACTGAGGCACCGTCAAGGCCGTACTACGTCCCAGCTCAAACAGGCCCTTGACCAACATGCCGGACTTCAATGGCGCGCCTTGCGGTAGGTCTACATAAATCAACGCGTTACGCGTTTGCGAATCGACCGTCGGCGCAATCATGCGGACCTTGCCACGCACCTTGGACTGGTCAGGAGCATCGACCACCACCGATTGACCCACTTTCATCTGGCTCAACTCCGAGGCGGTAACCTCGCCACGCCACTCAAGGCGACCCTGACGAATCAAGCGAAACAACTCTTGACCGGGCTGCACCACCGCACCCAAGGTAGCCGCACGCGCCGAGATCATGCCAGCATCGGAAGCGAGCACCTTGGTATGACTCAACCTCAGCTCCTCGGCTTTAATGCGCGAGCGCGCCGCATCCAATCGCGCCTGTGCCGTCTTTTCAGCGGTTAAGAACTGGGCAATCTGCTGGGCACTAATTGCACCGGTTTGATCGAGCTGTCGACCGCGTTCGGCATTGAGCTTGGCATCGGCGAGGTTAGCTTCAGCTTCCGACACCTGGGCCTTGAAATTGATCAAATCAATTTGAACACTGGACGGCGACAAGGTCGCCAAGACTTGGCCCTTCCGGACAACATCGCCGACGTTGACGTTGACTTCAGTGAGCTTCAAACCGCCGACCTCAGCACCGACACTCGCTTCCTGCCAGGGGGCGACCAGGCCATTTGCACTTAAGCCTTGGCTAAGCTCCATACTATTGGCCGATGCGATGGTCACCGTCATAGCCGGTTTGCCCGCCTTACTTGCGGCCTCGGCGGCGCTTTGAGACTTAGCGGTGTCGCTTACGCTATTCACGTCTTTGCCGACATTTTTACTCAGCTCTCGATCTGCTTGCTCGGCGGTCGTGACGCCGCCTGACTTAGCGGCTGAGTCCGTCGCCTTGACTTTATCGCCACAGGCGCTCAGCGCAAGAACGCTGACCATCAGAGCGGCGACGAAGATCGGTGCCGATCTTTTGGGTTGGGTGCTTTTATGTTTCATCATTATTGACCGCTAGTTCTTTGTGACATCGGGTTTGGACTCGGTGGCTCGCGCAATCTGGGTCTGCCCTTCCCAGCCGCCGCCTAGAGCTTTGTAAAGCGCAATCCACTGCAAGTTGCGATCCCGACGTAATTGGATCAAGCTAAGTTGCGCAGCAATAGTTTGACGGCGTGCATCTTGAAGTTCGATAAGATTGCCGACCCCCACCCGATAACGTGTTTGTGCCGCCGCTAAGTACGCTTGAAAGTCCTTGATCGCCGCTTCGGCCTGAGCTTGTTTTTGAGTAGCTGCATCGAGCCGCAGCATGGCTTCTTCGGCCTCTCTCACGGCCATGCGCGCTTTGAATTGGTATTGCGCACTGAGGTCGGTGAATCTCGCTCTGGCGGCGTCGGCAGTCGCCTTGCGCCGCCCAGCATCGAAGATCGGTAAGTTCAAGGCCGGGCCGAACCCCCAAGCGAGCCCGCTGCCGGTCTCACCGCCATTGAGGCCCCCAAAGCGCAAAGCGCCCCAACCGATATTGCCGCTGAAAGTCAGTCTAGGTTTGCGGTTGGCCTCTGCAACTCCGACTTCTGCCGCCAAGGCGGCCAGCTCGCGCTCAAGAGAGGCGAGATCGGCCCGTTGCGCAAGGGTCTGAGCGGGAAGTAAAGTGACCGTGAAGGCTGGGGCAGTGGCGACGTTCGAGCCCAGCGACTTAGCCATCAACTCTAGTAAGCTCGACTCTTTGGCCGCCGTGAGAAAGCCGAGTGCCTTCAGGATCAGTCGGCATTCTCCCTGCTGAGAGATCACTAGGTTGCGACTATTGGCCAGGTTAGCGCGCAGGAGTGCAGCATCCGCTGGTGCGGTGAGCCCGGCCTTTACTTTTTGCTCGGTCAAGCTCAACGTGCTGACCAACGCGGCCACGTCTTCTTCTAAGGCAGCACTCGACTCAATGCATTGGTGATAGCCGAGGTATTGACTCGCGACTTCGCTTGATAGGCTAACGCGAGCTTCATGCCAATCTAGCTGCCTGGCACTGAAGCGCATGGCCGCGGCCTCTTGGCCGCGAGCGAGGCCACCAAACAAATCAAGCTCCCAACTGGCGTCTAAGCTCGTGGAGAGTTGCGTTCGAGGCGCACCGAAAGGCGGCACGCCCAGTGCGGATCGTCTGAGGTTATTGTTGAGTTCAACGCTGGGTACAGTACTCGCGCCTGCAGCCTGCAATTGCGCACGGGCCTGATCGATTTTGGCCGCAGCCTGGGCCAAGCTTGCGCTTTCCGTCTGGGCGAGCGCCTGTAACTTGGTTAAGACCGGGTCGTTCCACTGCGTCCACCAAGTCGCGAGCTGCCCAAGATCACCGCCATGCGGTATCGGAGCCTGCCAAGCGGGTTCCAACTTTTGAGCCACTGCTGCAACCGTGGCCTTGGTCGCCGGGATTTGAGGGGCGACGCATCCCGAAAGCGCCAGGAGCGCGAGGCTGCCAAACAACTGCAGCGCTATCGGCCTCCTGCAAGTCCGGGTGGGTTTTGATATTGAGTTCATAAGTCTCATGCTTTACCTCATACCTTGACTAGTTTTTTGAACTCACGACGAGTTTTTTCAGTCAGAACAATTCCGCAGGCAGCGCCCACCAGGGATTCAATGAGATCGTCAATAGCGCCGGGGCCTTGAATCAGTTCTGGCGCAAAAGCCTCCACAAAATCACTTTGGACGTAAAAATCCATGGCCAGACCAAACATCATGAAGGCGATTCTTTGGATGGCTGGATCGGCTCGCCGGCCGAGGCTTTGGCTCTCCGCATCAATCTCCAAATGAATTCGCCCGAGAACCACCAGATGAATGGGCAGCGCCACCTCCTGGATGAAGGTGGCCAGCATCCCACTCGGCTCCACCAGTTCGCGGTGATACATCTTCATCACTTGTCGAGCGCGTTCTTCATCATGGGTCAAGGCCGACAGTAAGCTGCGATAGAAGGCACGGGCAAATTCCTCAAAGCTCAGGCTGGGATTATTCATGCCTTCAGCGGTTGCGAGCAGCTCTTTCACGGGCGTGGAGAACGCCTCGCGGTACAGGCCCGGCTTATCGCCGAAGTGATAGGAGATCGCTGCCACGTTGGATTTGGCATGGTCTGCGAGCTCGCGAACGGACACCGCCTTGAAACCCTTTTCGCTGAAAAGCCGAAGGGCGGCATCGATCAAACGCAGGCGAGTGGCTACGCCACGTTGTTCACGTTGATCCGTACGGCATAGATTTTCGACAAGATTCTTCAGCATTATATTGGGCGATTGGCAAGCACGAGCGGGCAAAAAGGAAGGAAAAGCAAGGGAAAGCAACAAGGTGCCAGAGCGCGGCCAGCCTCAATGGCGGGGTACGGCTAATTATTCAAACGTTCGTTTCAATACTTTTTGAATCATATCAAACGTTTGTTTGAAATTAAAGAAAACCTTACAAATCGCAAGGAATCAATGCGTTCAGGGGTATGCTCGCTAGGAGCGTGGGCGGAAGAAGGCGAACAAGCGAGACTGCGAAAATCGGGAAATGCTGAAAGCAACTAAGGCGGGCATACCCAGTCAAGTTGTGCAACGCCGCCGCGGGGAATTTGTACACCATCCGCAGCAAGCGCAGCTCGACGGCCGGAGCAACCGCTTACTTTAAGCGCATCTGGATCTTGGGCACGCGGGTCGAGTTTGATGGATCGATGCCCTGACAGTGGGTCTGGTGCCGACGCTTTGTCTTCATCGGCATGAGAATCGTTAGGCTTTACAGCATTCTTAACTGATGTAGGCGCAGACTTACGGAAAACGGGAGCCCAGTAGTAGGAGGGATCAAAACAGCTTATGGTCCAGAGCTTTGGTGCCGTCTCCGGCCCCGCCGAGGAGGCTCGAGAAGCGACCTGATCAATCGACACGCGCAATCGACCCTCCACAAAATCGACCACCGGAGGCGCTTTTAGTTCAAGCTTTTGGCTTTGACCGTCAGCCTTCAGATCAAATAACCATTGGTAGCGCGCAAACTGTGAACGGACCGATTCTGCGAGCAACTCCATGCGCTTGGGATCAATGCTCTTGGAATCTCGTGCACGCACTTGGCCGAGTGCTTGGTCGGAATGGGGCTTATCCAACCACAGTTCGGCACGCAGGGATTGGAGGTGACCGCTCTCTAAACGAACCTCGGCACGGCAATCTACCGTCCCTTCTGGATGAGCTTGGGTCAGTGCAGTGACCAGTCCCAAGCCTAAGAACGTGGCGGATCGAAGCCCTGTTCGAATCCATCGCCCTGCCGAGATGAACCGGCCAAAATACCCGCTCGGATTCACCTCAGCAACCTCTTAACCTAAGCAACTTTAGCGAATTGCGACCGGATTAATGATGGCTTGAACAGCACCGGTAATGCGGCTATGACCCAAGACAAACATGAACTCATAGGCCTTGTCTTTAGCAAGTCCCGAGGTATCCATGTTTTCAAGGATGTACACACCGCTCTTGGGCAACAAGATCTGGTGAACTTCAAACACGCCAACACCTGGTTCGAACGGAATTACCTCAACTGCCCAGGTATCCGCGCCAACCGCAATCACACCCTTGGACACCAGATACTCTGCGCCGCCTTTCCCCAAACCGGGTTCACCGGCCATGAAGCGCGCATTGTCTTTGCCGACCAGATCTTGCCAACCGGTATGGAACAGAACAACATCGCCAGCCTTAATGGTGATGCCTTGCTTAGCAGATTGCTCGTCGATTTCTTTCTTGTTGAAGGCGGTGCCCGCCGGGACCATGGCAACACCATAGTAAGCTGCCATATCCAGCATCACGCCACGCGTGGCAAAAGCAGGTAACTTCTCAACACCCAGTTTCTTGAGGCCATCGGCCTGAGCAAATTCAGCGGTCTTGTTGCAGTTGTAATGAATGCCGTCGATACCGATATGCCCCAGACCATCGAGCTGTGAACCCACCGCCACATAACCCATGATGATGTCATCGTTGTACGTAGTCTTGGTGGGGCCAAGAGATCCACCATGGGCTTGGCCGGGCTGCTGAATCAGAAGCGTAAAAGAGCGCGTACCAAAGGCCGGTGTTTTTGAATTGGTTTCAACGCCCAACTGATAGGTTTTCCCGGTCTTGACAAGCTTGGCCGCATCGGCCGTCATTTGCGGCGTGAGGATGTTGTAGGCGCCCTTTTCATCGTCCGGCCCCCATTTCGATTTACACCAATCGGCTTGAGCCATGGCGTTCGTTGCAAAGCCCAAGGCCAAGGTCGCCGTCGTTGCCAACACTTGCCGTTTTAATGCGCGTGAAATCATGGTTAATCCTCATTGTAAAAACAGAGCCTCTTTCTTATCTGAGTGCTCATGGGAACGACGACTCTAGGCTAAAAAGAATCTCCTGTGTTTAAAGTAGTTTCAAAAATGGATCGTGTTGCGCCAATCAAACGTGAGGTATTCTTCGTCGGCATCCAATAGTCTTCGCGAACCCTAAACAGTATTCGCTGGGAGCATTTCAAATTTTGGCCACATCAAACACAAGCCAAATGGCAAAGCATCAGACTACGCGCCAGCGTCTTTCAAGCAACGGAGTATTCATGAAACAAGTTAGTCAAGTTCCCCTCATGGCTTTGAGCCTGAGTTCCACCCGCAGGTTGTCGCAACGGGTTGCTACATCTGCAGTACGCCTTGCTGCGACCTTCGCTTTCTGTGCCAGCGCCACAGTCAGCGCTCAAGAAACCTTCAAGATTGGCTTCGTGAGCTTTCTCTCTGGCCAAGCGGCAGAAAGCTTTGGAGTGCCGGCCATTAACGGCGCAAAGCTTTTGGTGGAGGCTTTCAATAAAGGTCAGGCCCCTGCACCGTATAACAAAATCGGCTTTGGTGGCATGAAAATCGAAGCCGTCTATGTGGACGAGAATGGTGGCGCCACCAAGCAGGTGCAAGAGTTACGAAATCTGTATGACCGCGAAAAAGTCGACGCCGTCGTCGGCTATGTAGGCTCCGGGGATTGCCTGGCTGTTGCACCGGTCGCCGAAGAACTCAAGAAGTTTCTGATTCTTTATGACTGCGGCACACCACGCATTTTTGAAGATTCCAAATACAACTATGTGTTCCGCACAGCCGCCCATGCTGCGATGGATAACGTCGCCTTGGTACGCTATTTGAAAGCGCGCAACATCAAGATTGATCGCTTTAATTCAATCCATCAAGACTACGCTTGGGGCCAGGACAGCAAGAAAGACTTTAACTTGTCCATGGCACAACTCTATAAAGATGCCAAGCATGATGTCGACATGTTACCCAAGTTTGGCGCGGGTCAGTATGGCACTGAAATCTCTGCCTTGTTGAATAAGCCTGCCGATATCATCCACTCCAGCCTCTGGGGTGGCGACTTGCAAGCCTACATCTTGCAGGCCAACGCACGCGGTTTGTTCCAAAAGCAGATCCCCGTGTTCTCGGCCGCTGACCATGTGCTTCCCGGTCTGGGCGAAAAAATGCCCAATGGCGCCATTATAGGTGCGCGCGGCGCTTACGGTTTGATGTCTCCCAAGTCTGCCTTGAACGACTGGTGGTTTGATGCCTATCAGAAGGCCTACAACGTCTATCCCGTACAAGCCCCGTATCGGATGGTGCAAGCCATGCTTGGCCTGAAAGCTGCTGCCGAAAAAGCCATGGCAGCCAACGGTGGCAAGAAGCCTACATCTGAGCAACTTTCGGCCGCTTTGAAAGGCAGTAGCTGGGCCTCGCCTGCGGGCGAAATCAAGATGGCGCTCGGCAACGGCCATCAAGCCATTCAAGAAACCGCGATTGGCAAAACCCGTTGGGATGCCGCCAAGAAAATGGTGGTGATCGAAGATATTCAGCGCTTCAATGCTGAATGCGTGAACCCCCCGGCAGGCATGCTCAGCGAAGATTGGATTAAGGCCGGTTTTCTCGGCGCAAAGTGCAATTAACGTTGAGCTCGCGGCCCTGGCGAAAGTCTGGGTATGAGCTTGGCTCTATGCGCACATGATCTCAAGCGATTCCCCGCCCTGGTGGGGCATCGCGCTTTCAGAACCCCTGGTATCGAACCGCCCTGGATTCTCAAATTGAGTTGATATTCAGGGTGGCTGTTTTAAGGTTTTATCGTGCTCGCAACGATTCTATTTGACGGCATCACCTATGCCTCCTGGCTCTTTATTGTGGCGCTCGGCCTCACCCTGGTGTTCGGTGTGCTTAAGATTCTCAACATTGCCCATGGTAGTTTTTATGCCGTAGGTGCCTATGCGGGCGCAAGCCTCGTCGCCTGGCTGGCCACCATGAAATTCTCGCCCGCACTGAGCGTCGTTGCCCTGGTAGCCGCTGCTGTCGGTGTCGCAGCCCTTCTCGCGCCTCTGACCGAAAAAGGTTTGCTGCGCATGTTCTATGGACGCGATGAGGTTTTGTTGGTGCTGGTCACCTATGCCATGTTCCTGATGCTGGAAGATGTCACCAAGCTCATCTGGGGTGTCAACCCCTACTATGCCTCCGAGGTGTATCAGGCCTTTGGAAATATCCAACTCGGTAATCTGAGCTATGTCGGCTATGACGTGATGTTAGTCGGCATGGCCGTACTCTGTGGCGGCATTACCTGGTGGGTACTCAACCGCACCCGTCAAGGCAAGATCGTCACGGCGGTCATTCACAGCCCTGAAGTAGCTTCCAGCATGGGCGTCAATGTTTCGCGCATTTACACCTGGGCCTTTATGGCGGGCGTTTTTCTTGCCGCCTTGGGTGGCGCTCTCACGGCACCCATGATCTCTGTACAACCGGGATTGAGCGTCGGGGTAATTATTGTGAGCTTCGCCGTGGTCATCATCGGAGGGCTGGGCAGTATTGAAGGTGCGGCCATCGGCGCCGTCATCGTTGGCCTGGCCAGAGCCGCCTCGGTACACCTCTGGCCACCGGCTGAGCTGTTCAGTATTTATGTGGTCATGGCCATTATTCTAGTCTTCAAACCCGAGGGTTTGTTTCAGCGCATTCAAGCGCGCAAGATTTAAAGAACAAGGGAGTCTAAATTGTTCGCATCCTCTTCGCGGCGAGTATTCATGATCAGCACCTTATCAATGCTGGCCTTGATTCTCATCGGATTCATCGTCCCTAAGTGGCTCGTGTCTTTAAGCACCATGGCCTTGGCCAATGGCTTGGTCTCGCTCGGCATTCTCATCATGATGCGGTGTGGTGTGGTCCCGTTTGGGCAAGGCCTGGTCTTTGCGGCCGGTGGTTATGCCGCCGCGCTGCTTTTTAACAAGGCAGGCATTACCGACATCCTGGGTTTGTCGTTGCTGAGCGGCATAGCCGCCTTTTTAATCGCTGCACCCTTCGCTCCCTTGCTCGCCCGCTACCGGGGCATATTCTTTGCGATGCTTACCTTGGCTTTATCCATGGTGTTTTACGGCATGCTCATGAAGACTGAGGTCCTGGGCGGCTCCGATGGCTTCAATGTCACGCGCGCCTCGTTGTTTGGTCAGAAGGCCTCAGACCAGTATTCGCAATTGCTGCTCTGGTGCGTGACCGCCGGTGTGACCTGTGTATTAGCCGGCCTAGTGCGGCTGTATTGCGACTCGACGCGAGGTTTGCTCTCCATGGCCGTACGGGAGAACGAATTGCGAGTAGAGTACCTGGGCACGTCGGTGCCCAACTTGATTGCTTGGAACTATGCGATAGCGGCCTTTTTGGGGGGCGTCGGTGGAGCGCTCAGCGTTTTAGCTTTAGGCCACATCGACCCGCAGTTCAGCTATTGGACCACCTCAGGCGAATTCGTATTTGTTGCAATTCTGGCCGGACATCATAGCGTTGTCGCGGTGCTCGCTGCCTCCTTTATTCTGGAGCTCGTCCGGTCCTTTTCAAGCGCCTATTTTCCCAACACTTGGCAATTCGCACTAGGGCTTTTCTTGCTGCTAGTGATTCGCTTTATTCCCGATGGACTAGGGTCCCTGCAAGGCCGCTTCGGGTTTGGCCCGACATCGAAGACTGCAACCTTGAAACAGGCCGCGTGAGATGAGCCTTCCGGTACTCTCCGCGCAAAAACTTGAGCGTAAATTCGGGGCGGTCGTGGCCGCCGAGAACGTCAATATCGATGTCGCCTCGGGCGAACGGCTATGCCTGATCGGAAGCAACGGTGCAGGCAAAACCACCTTCGTCAACATGATTACTGGCTACATGAAGCCAAGCTCAGGAGAAATTTTTCTGGGCGACGAAAACATTACCGCGCTAAGCCCGCGCGAGATCACCCGCAAAGGTGTGGCACGATCGTTTCAAATACCGCAGCTTTGCCTGCACATGACCGTGCTCGACAATATGCTCACCGCCCTGCATTGCAATCGCGCCCATCGCCAGTTTTTTCGCACGGCCCGTGACTCTGCGTCCCTGGACCAGTGCCATCAATTGCTGTCGCGCTTCGCACTCGATGAACATCACGGTCGCCCCGTGTTGGAGTTGCCCGGCGGTGTACGCAAGCTGCTTGACATTGCCATGGCGCTCACGGGCCATCCCCGACTCTTACTTCTGGATGAGCCGACCAGTGGGGTGAGCGCAGACGAGAAGTTTAAAGCCATGGATACCGTCATGCAGGCGATTGAAGGCCATGGCCAACAATCGCCTGTGGCGGTAGTATTTATTGAACATGACATGGATATCGTCCAACGCTACGCGTCTCGCGTTGCGGCTTTCTATAGCGGCCGAGTCATCGCCGATGGCCAGGCCAGTGAAGTGCTCGTCGACCCCGAGGTAAGACGATATGTCACCGGCCATGGCGGCACGACTCATGGCAAGGCACAGGCAAAGCAATATGCGGAGGGATCCCATCTCCGGGCAAATCTTGGTGCACATCAAAGTGCAATCCCTGGAGCGAGCGCATGATTAAGCTCAACTCGGCCAATGTAGCCATTCAAAATGTTGAGGTCTTACGCAACTTCAGTATCGACCTCAAGCCTGGCACCATGGTCGGCCTCATTGGTCGCAATGGCGCCGGCAAAACCACCGTCATGCGCACCATCATGGGCCACCTGGCCCTGCGCGCGGGTTCGCTCATGTTCGGAGAGACGGATCTTGGCCAGAGCGCACCTCATGAACGCGCTAAGCTGGGTATTGGATATATGCCTGAGGATCGCGGCCTGGTACCTGAACTCACCGTGGAAGAGAACATCTGCATTCCGCTTTGGGTCGCCCCGCAACTAAAGGCGCTTGAACGTTTGGAATTTGTGTACGGCGTTCTACCCGAATTGCTGGAGATGAAAGATCGCAAGGCCTTGTTACTCTCTGGCGGGCAGCAAAAACTCGTCGCCATGGCGCGTGCTCTGACCATTGGCACGAAGGTCCTGCTGCTGGATGAACCCTTCGAAGGCGTGGCCCCAGCCCTGTCGGAGCGCCTAGCCGAAGTAGTCGGAGGCTTAAGAGGCCTGGGCCTGTCTGTGTTGATCAGCCAAAGCGACCTCAATCACTCCCAAAGCTTGCTGGATGCGGAAGTGATCATCGAACGTGGCGGGAACCACGTGGTTGATCTTTCCGTGGAAGGCTTGGGAATAACTCAATAACTCCTGGAGTCACCTTGCTTGACTCTTTCGGTGCCATTCCCTAGTAACTTCCGATGTAGTCCTTCTTGCCCACTTCAACCCCGTTGTGGCGCAAGATCGAATAAGCTGTCGTCACATGAAAAAAGAAGTGAGGCAGGCCATAGTTGAGCAAATAGGACTGGCCCGAGAAGCGCTTTTCCTTAGGCGTACCCGCTTGGGTGACGATTTCACGGGTCGCCGCTGCATCAAATTGGCTCACACTCAGGCCACCCATAAAAGCCAGGATCGCGTCGATGCGTTTGGCCAAATCAGCAAAAGTCACTTCGGTATCTTCAGTCTTAGGTACCTCAACCCCAGCCAAGCGTGCCGAAACACTCTTAGCGAAATCGGTCGCTATTTGCACCTGTCGTAATAGGGGAAACATATCGGGGAACAAACGCGCCTGCAAATAGGCATTCGGGTCGATCTTTTTTTCTACTGCATAAGCTTCGGCCTTACTCAAGACGGTCTTGAGTCCACCCAGCATTTGCGTAAAGAGGGGAATGGAACTGGTATAGATCGCGCTGGGTGCTTGAGACATTTAGATTACTTTCGGATTTTGGAAGGGCAATCCATAATACTGCTAACTTAGCCATAAATCTAATCCAATCGCACCGAAGTACATACCAACATAAGCCGCATGACCGCCCCCAAAAACATCGACCAGACGCTTTTCGACACCATCAGCTCGCAGGCTAAAGCTGCGCCACGCTTGCGCAAGAACTTCAATTTCCATGAGGCCGATAGCGCTGCTTGCCATCGTCTGCTCAATGCACTCGAGATGGGCTCTTATATCCAGCCTCACCGCCATCTCGACCCCAACAAGGAAGAGACCCTCATCGTGGTGCGTGGCAAGCTTGGTGCTCTGTGCTTTGATGAAGCTGGTCAAGTCATCCATCAAGTAGTGATTGAGGCGGGTGGTGCGAATGTGGGGCTCAACACCCCGAGCGGCGTGTTTCATAGCTTTGTGGCACTGGCGCCGAATAGCGTGATTTTCGAGGCCAAAGCCGGGCCCTACACGCCCTTGACTGAAGCGGAGAAGGCTCCGTGGGCACCGGCGGAGAGTTCGCCGCAGGCCCAGGCTTACTTTGAGAAGATGCTGAAGTTGTTTGCATAACCGCCGTGCGCTGAGATTCAATGTCTGCGCTCTTCGCCGATTCGCGCTACTTGCCAGGCCCGACGACGCACACCCTCCACCGAAAAGCTCCAAGGATTCTCCATGACAACGCCACTGCTGTTTACACCGATCAAGCTGCGCAGCCTGGAGCTGCGCAATCGCATCGTCGTAGCACCCATGCACCAATATGCCGCCGTCAAGGGCTTCCCAACAGATTGGCACATCATGAATGCGGGCCGCTATGCTGCGGGCGGCGCGGGTCTGGTGATGCTTGAATCCACCAAGGTTGAGCGGCGCGGCTGTGGCACGGTGGGCGATCTCGGCATCTGGGATGACGCCTTCATTCCACATCTCAAACGCCTGGCCAATCTGGTCAAAAGTGGTGGCGCGGCGGTGGGTATTCAGCTTGGCCATTCCGGTCGTAAATCGCGCACCGGGCGGCCTTGGGAAGGCGGTAGGCCCTTGCAGCAAAGTGCCGCGATAGACGATTGGGAAGCCTGGGAGATCGTCGCCCCGAGCGCTATTGCAGGCGACGCCAACTCACCCATTCCACGCGCCCTGAGCACCAGTGAAGTGGGCGAAGTGATTCAGGCTTTTGGTCGCGCAGCAGACCGCGCGCATGCGGCAGGTTTCGACACGATCGAAATTCACGGCGCTCACGGATTTTTAATTCATGAATTTTTGTCGCCTCAGGCCAATCAACGTACCGATCAATATGGCGGCAGCGAGGCCAATCGTCGTCGTTTTGCGATTGAGGTTGCGCAAAGCGTGCGCGCCCATTGGCCCAACGACAAGCCGCTGTTTATGCGCTTGTCGGTGGACGACGATGCAGGCTGGAGTCCGGCCGACAGCGTCGTCTTAGCGCGCGAACTTAAAGCCAATGGTGTCGATATTATTGACTGCAGCGCAGGTGGCATCCTGGCGCGCCCAGTGAGCAGTACGCCCATTGGTTACGGCTATCAAGTACCCTTCTCGCGCGTCATTCGTGAGCAAGCGGGCATCATGAGTATGGCCGTGGGTCTTATTGTGCATCATGATCAAGCCGAACAAATCTTGCAGGACGGCGGCGCAGATCTAGTCGCCCTCGCTCGTGAAATGCTCTACAACCCGAACTGGGCCTTGGATGCCGCTCGCAAAATGGGCGTCGATCCAAACTTTGCAACCGTTCCGCCCGCCTACGGTTGGTGGATGCAAAAGCGGGCGCAAGCCATGCCTGAACTGGTCACCTCCACCGGCCACGCTGGCGAAAAAGTATGACCTGGTCGATTTTGGCCCGAGACCCAGAGGGTCGTTTGGGGATTGCCATTGCGAGCCGCTTTTTCGCGGTCGGCGCATTGTGCGCGCACACTAAGCGGGAGGTCGGTGCCATATCGACCCAAGCTTTGATGAATCCACTGTATGGACCCAGGGGCATTGCCGCCTTGGCCGCCGGCAAATCGGCAAACGAGGTCATTAAGTCCCTGATTGCTGACGACAAGGGTAGGGCCCAAAGACAAGTCCATGTCCTTCCTGCGCTTGGCCCAGCAATGGCCTACACCGGTAGCGAGTGCGTCGACTGGTGTGGACATCTTCAAGGCGAAGATTTCAGCGTCGCCGGAAACATGCTGGCTGGGCCGCAAGTCATCCAAGCAACGGCCGATGCCTACCGCGCGACACAGGGCCAGCCGATGGCCGAGCGACTCTTGGCGGCCATGCTTGCGGGTGAGCAAGTGGGTGGCGATAAGCGTGGCAAGCAAGCCGCGGCACTACGTATTCAAGGCGATGAAGATTATCTTGAACTGGATCTACGCGTGGATGATCATAC
>JANLRI010000198.1:0-5764 GCA_031361565.1 Betaproteobacteria bacterium
GCAAGAGGTCGCCCGCCGTCCGGTGTTTTACGAAGACCGCTATCCCGATGAGAGCAATCCTAAACGCACCCCGGCGCGAGGTCAGGGATATTCCATGGGCAAGGTGCTTGCCGAGCGTGCCTTCGCGGATGGCGCCGCAATCAGCGGCCGTTGGGATGCCATTACTTGCTGCCCCGGCGATAATGTCGGACCCATTCAGTCGGCGCACCAGAAGGACAAAGGCCCCTGGCAGCATCACATTGAATCCATGTTGCTGGGCAAGTTTGAGCAGACCGGCGCTTATCGTCCGTGGATGACTGTGGATGTTCGCGATACGGCTGAATGCCATATCGCCCTGCTTGAAAGTATTAACGTCAAGAATGGTGAGCGCTATATCGCCTGGTCCACCGACATGCGCAAGGTCGAGGACATTTGCGACGATATTGACCGTCTCTTGCCTGAGCTGGGTCACGACACCCCGACCGTGAGCGACGACTTCCCGGATCGTGTCAGGGCGAGAGAAGGCGAGTTACGCGCCATTTGGGCTGCGTGCGATCTGCGCAACGAGAGGATACGCACACTCATCGGCATCGAGTTTCGTCCGCTCGACGAGTCACTACGCGACTGCGTAGAATCTTTGATGAGTGTTGCCCAGATCAAACCCAAGCAACGCAGCGGATTTGGCCCAAAATTATGACCCCTACGATTCCAGGCATTGATCAGGAGCGCGTCACGGCTTGGCTTGGCGAGCGCGCAACCATCACGGCACCGCTTGATTTCAAGTTAATCGCGGGTGGACGCTCGAACATGAGCTTCACCGTCACCGATTCGGTAGGCAGACGCTTTGTACTACGCCGCCCTCCGCTAGGCAAGTTGCTTCCCAGTGCCCATGACATGGCCCGCGAGCATCGCTTAATGTCGGCTCTGGCCGATAGCGTGGTACCAGTGCCGCGTATGGTTGGCTTATGTCAAGACCCTTCAGTGAATGAGCGCGACTTTTACGTCATGCATTTTTTGGAGGGCATCGTCGTTCGCAATATCGAGATCGGGCGCAGCTTGTCGGAACCGACGCGCACACGCATGTGCCACGAATTGATCAATACCCTGTGCGCATTGCATCGCGTGAATATCGATGCCGTTGGGCTCGGCACGCTTGCCAAGCGCGACGGATATATTGAGCGCCAACTCAAACGTTGGTCGGGACAGTGGGAGCAGTCGAAGACCCGCGAGATAGCGCTCATCGATAGGGTCCGAGACACCCTGGCTTCGAAACAACCACCGCCCTCCACCGCCACCATTGCGCACGGCGATTACCGTCTCTCGAACTGCATGATGAATCCAGAGGGTCCAGTCGCTGGTGTGTTGGACTGGGAGCTGTGTACGCTTGGCGAGCCCATGGCCGATCTTGGTGGCCTGCTTTGTTACTGGTATGACCCAAGCGAACCTGGTCAGGGTGGAGACTCCGAAACCACCAGTTTGCCTGGTTTCCTCGGCCAAGATGAAATGGCCGGCCGTTACGCCGAGCAAATGGGTGTGAACGTGAAAACCGCCGATTACTATCGCGCGTTTGCCCATTGGCGCCTCGCTTGTATCGGTGAAGGTGTCTATGCCCGCTACCTTGGTGGTCAGCAAGGCTCGCAAGATGAGGCCATCGATTTAGCGCTGTATCGCGATTCTATTCCTCGCCGGGTTGAACGCGCCGCAAGATTGCTTGGGCTGATCTAGAGCATTCAATATTGACCGCGCCGCGCAGAGCGCTATTTAATCAGTACTTCTATTAGGGGTGGTTCATGGATATTAAAGACAAAGTTGTAGTGGTGACCGGTGGCGCGAGCGGCATCGGTCGAGCTGCCGCCATTCGATTTGCCGCGGGCGGCGCCCGTGGCGTTGTCGTGGCCGACATCAACGCCGATGCGCTGACACCCGTGGCCGAGGCCGTCAAGGGGCTAGCCGTACCTTGCGATGTCAGCAAGGAGGAAGACATCAAGGCCTTGGTGGCTGCCGCCGAAAAACGCTACGGACAGGTGGATGTTTTTTTCTCTAACGCTGGCATCGTCGGCGGTTGGGGCGGTTTCGAGCTTGAAGATGAAGTCTGGGATGCCAGTTGGAAGATTCATGGCATGGCCCACGTTTGGGCAGCCCGCGCCACGGTACCGAAAATGATGGAGCGCGGCAGTGGTTACTTCCTGATCACCGCTTCGGCTGCTGGGCTCTTAAACATCGTGGAATCTGCACCCTACGCCGTGACCAAACACGCCGCCGTGGCCTTCGCGGAATGGCTTTCCATCGCTTATGGCCGTCGTGGTGTAAAGGTGTCCTGCCTTTGTCCTCAGGCAGTACGTACCGGCATGGTGCCTGGCGATGGAGGCTCGGCCGGTGGTGACGGAATTTTATCGGCCGAGCAGGTCGCTGAAGACATCATTCGAGTCATGCGCGAGGAAAGCTTCTTAATCTTGCCCCATCCGCAAGTGCTCGAATATGCGCGCATGAAGACCAACAATTATGATCGTTGGTTGGGCGGAATGCAGAAGATGTACGAGCGCTTTCGGGCCGCGAAGAAGGACTAACGCTATGACAAATTCCCCGGTAATCGGCATTACACTCAAAACCATCTCAGCCAACGGCATTACTCAGCGCTACGCGGAATGCGGCACCGGTCCGGTCGTGCTGTTCTGCCACGGCTGGCCGGAGAGTTGGTACTCCTGGCGCCATCAAATGCTCGCCTTAGCGGCTGCCGGCTATCGCTGTATCGCACCAGACATGCGAGGCTACGGCGGCACCGATGCGCCTCAGCAGATTGAGCAATACACGATTCTAGATTTGGTTGGGGACATGGTGTCGCTGCTGCGCGAACTCGATGCCAAGGACGTGGTCGTGGTCGGCCATGACTGGGGCGCACCGGTTGCCTGGCACTGCGCCCTGCTTCGTCGCGACCTGTTCCGGGCGGTGGTGGGCATGAGTGTGCCTTGGGCTTTGCGCGGCAAGATTGATTTACTCTCATCGCTAGAGAAGCAGGGCATTACGCGCTTTTACATGCAGTACTTCCAGGAGCCCGGCGTGGCAGAGGCGGAATTCGAGCGCGATGTGCGCCGCGCACTCAGTCTAGTCTATTTCAATTCCAGCGGCGATCAACCTGATCCAGAGAAAAGCTTTGCAATCCTGCCTCCAAGCGGAGGTTTTCTGGATAACAAAATAGCCCCTGCCAAACTTCCGGCTTGGCTGAGCGAGAAAGACCTCGACTGGTTCACAGAAGAATTTACCCGAGCGGGTTTTCGCGGAGGGCTGAATTGGTACCGTAACCTGACCCGTAACTGGCGCCTGACTTCGGCCTGGCAAAGCCAGCCGATTCGGCAACCTTCCATGTTCATTGCGGGTAGCCGAGATGGCGTGCTGAAGTTTCCGGCCTCGAAGGCTCAGATTGAGATGTTCTCTAAGTCGCTACCCGGTATTCGCGGCACTCATATTCTAGAGGGCGCTGGTCATTGGATACAGCAAGAGCGCGCCAACGAGGTGAATCTACTCTTATTGGATTTTTTGCAAGGCTTACGGTGAGCCTCTTGCTAGCACAAGAGGCTTTTTCTTCATTTGTCTCGATACCCAGTTACGCATGGCACGATATGAAAAAGCCAATACCGTAATGATGATGACCCCGGCGCCTTTATCAATCGTCGGAAAAGCTTGTGCACCTATCAACCCCAGGGCAACAAAGCCAAGCAACACATAGGACGCTCGACGTACCAGACTGGGCGGCGCCACTATGCCGACGAAACCAGCCTTTGAAACGAAGGTCGTGACTAGGCCTACGCAAAGCATTGACAGCAAAATACCACTCAAACCGAACTTCTCATATCCCTTGAGAAACCACCATTGTTTAAGTGCAAAAGCGAGACCACCCGCCGCCAAGTAAATATTAGCCGCAACAATAAGGCGGTTAGCGGGCTTAGGAATAAAGCAAAGTACGAATAGTTCCGCTAACGCTACCCCGCCCCCGATTAGGAACGCGCGCCGCCAAGTCGCCGCGTCTGGCGCGCCTCCCCCAAAGGCGATCATGGCAAAAACAGCCAAAGCTAAATAGCCTAAGAGGTACCCGAGAACGGACTTAATCATTGCCACAACGTATCGACCGACTTGCTTTGGAAATAGGAAAAAGACGTCTGCCTCCGGCCCTCCATGAGACGGCAGGCCATGCTCCTTAAGTGGGTAAGAACGAGGTCCAGTCGAACCAGGATGATGGTCATGAGTATCCGCAAGATGCATGATACTAAGCGTGAATATCCCAACTTAGTGTGGCGTTTCACACTAGTTGCGCTGCCATGCGCTCTCGGTCGAGCTTGGCTTCCGTGATGAGCCAATGTCGGAACTTTGAAATCTTTGGCAGACTGGCTGTCAACTGAGGAGCGATAATCCAGTACGAAGTTTGCAAAGCAAGCTTATGCTCGCACGGCGCGACGAGCTGCCCCTGAAGTACATCCCATGCACAAAGAGTGGTTCTCGCCAAGGCGATCCCCTGCCCACTAACGGCAGCATCAATCAACAAACTGTCGCGGTTAAACACTAGTCCCTGCATTGATTTTAACGGCTTAAGGTGGAAGCCCTTTAACCACCGCGACCAGCCAGAGCGATCATTATGATGCAGTAGCGGATAGCGTAAAAGGTCCTGCACTTTAAGCGGGAGCTTTTTTGAGCGTAGCAAATGGGGGCTACAGACAGGGAACAACATCTCCCTGCACATTTCGACGGCATCAAGGCCTGGCCAGTCGCCCTGCCCATGACGCACCGCCATATCGATATCCTCGCGAGCAAAATCGACATGATCCAGGCTGGCTGAAATGCGTAAGTCAATTTCAGGGTGTTGCTCAGAAAATCGACCGAGGCGATGTACCAGCCACTTCGCAGCGAAGTCGGGCGAGGTACTCACCGTGAGAATCGCGGACTTGTGCTGACGGGTGATTTTGGCAGTTCCTAAGGCAATGCGATCAAAGGCGTCGCGCACCACCTCAAGATAGTCGCGCGCGGCGGCGGTGATCACCAAGCCCTTTGACTCTCGCCCAAAGAGTTTGAAACCTAACAAATCCTCCAGGGATTTGACTTGCTGACTGACCGCACCTTGGGTCACACATAGCTCGCTCGCGGCCTTCGTAAAGCTCTCGTGACGCGCGGCGGCCTCGAAGGCTTTAAGGGCATTCAGTGGCGGCAGTTTACGCACGTCGAGTCTCCTTCGCCAATAGAAAATCTAGGGCTCGATGTAGAAAGATTGCTTTGCCGTCGAGCTTCCAAGATTCTATCTTGATGCTTGTCAAATATTAATGAGGACACGATTATGTTTGCAATCTTTTTGCCCATATCAAAGCTCATGGGGTACGCATCATGAATGACGCAGAATACAGGCGTAATGCGGAGCTTGCACGGCGTCAAGCTTTCGCTTCGGGCATGCGCGCGACGCTTAAGTCAACAGCGCGCTCGGCGAAATCAAACCCCGTGTTGATCGCGTTTTTTTCGAGATTTTGGTCAGGCTGGCGTTCAGGTAAGAATCGTTAGGAATCCGCTGACCTATTGAATACGCAGGTAATGTCGACCTTGACGCGTTCATTGAGGTAAGTTATTATTTCCTTACTTTCTTTTTGGTAGGTAAGATGACCGACATAGCAACAGTGACCAGTAAAGGTCAGGTTACAGTGCCAATCGCTGTGCGCAATCGTCTCGGCCTAAAGGAAGGGGATCGATTAGCATTTATCAATCAAGGTGGTGAGATCATCATTCGCCTAGACCGAGGTCAAAAAAATCC
>JANLRI010000264.1:0-10595 GCA_031361565.1 Betaproteobacteria bacterium
CTCGTACACCAGAAAAGACTGCTCGGCACGAGCTCCTGTGGAGAACAGGTGAGAAAATTTTTGGTCGAGCGTTTGCTCGATCATTGGCCAAGCCATCACCGGAAAGCCAGGGACGAAGTAGTGCTGCGAGATTGAGAACCCAGGAATCTTGTTGAACGGGTTCAAAATCAGCTCAGCGCCTTTTGGGAACTCCCCCATCTTTAGGCGCAAGAGGTTTTCAGGCGTGGACATATCCGCATTTCCCCTGCCTTCGCGAGCCATATCTGCCGTGCGCTCTGCAATCAGTTGGGCGGCCCCTGGATGAAGTTCAAGTGCCACGCTGAGAGCGACTGCCGCCGACTGACGCGTGTGGTCATCCGGAGTTGCGCCAATTCCGCCGCAGGAAAAAACCAAATCTCCACTCGCGAAGGTTTCTCTAAGCGATGCAACCAAGCGCTCTCGGTCATCTCTCAGGTAACGCGCCCAACTCAGCTCCAAGCCGCGAGCGGTCAATAACTCAATAATTTTCGCGAGATGCTTGTCTTGACGTTTGCCAGAAAGTAGCTCGTCACCAATGATCATTGCACCAATTTTCATTCAAGCTCCTCAGGTCACACGAATCGGAGATTTAAAGCCGCTAGCGCGCAAGTCGCGCAAAGCCTTTAGAGAAAAATGCCCGTAAGCCAAGGCCGATAAAACCGGTGTCACCAGGACCATCAAAGGAAAGAAATTAAGTGCCGAGATCATCATACCCAGCAAAAAATACTGGCTACGATTCTGTCGAATAATGACATTGCGTTCAGCGGGGGTAGCATGCTCAAGAAGGCTGTCAAAGCGCATGATTCTCGAGGTCAGCCAGGACCAACAAATCCACGGTACTAGCAGGCCTACAAAAGGCAAAAACCAGAGAGGCACGCTGAACAAATAAACCACCAGAAACACACCCAAGGCGGAGAGGCTATTGAGCAGGCTTCCAGCCAGCGAAAAACTACCTTCAAGATGAATATCCTTGTAGCCACCAGAGCCCAGAAACCGCGCCACCGCAGGCATTGCGACGGCCGCCGTGATGGCTAAGCCGAGCACGAAGGCAAGTGGCGCAAAAAACAAAAACGCAATCGAAATCATCAATATTTCTTTGATGCCGCCTAGGCCCAGTCCAGCCGCCCATTGGTAGGCCTTGCCAATGGTCGTTTGCGGCAGCAACATTCGGTTCGATACCCAGGTCGAAATAGGGTCCCAGGCAAAACCCGCAACCAGTCCAAAGACAATCAGGCAAACCAGAAACGGTAAGGCCAATAAGGCCAGCATTTTTGGGTGTAACTGGCTCGCCATAGCCTTTATAAATGCATTCAAACTAGGGGGCATGGCGTGAACTCTTTTTCGGGAAAGGCAGAAGGTTACTTAAAGAAAAAAACATTCGTTTTAAAGCAAGAGACTGCTGACTCCAAAAATGATCGCCGTAGCTTTTACCCTCAAGCTGATCACGAATACCCGTTGGTACAAAGCCAGGACGGAAATTAGCAGTCCTGAAGATAACATCCCAGACCGGAAATAACACGGCAAAATTACACCCTTTTGACCGGCCTTCATGTCCAACACCCAAACCATGGTGAAGTCGGTGAAAACTTGGACTGACCAAGAGGCGCTCACCCAATGCGCCAAAGCGCCATTTCAGATTGGCATGTTGTAAGCTTTGCAACATACGTGACACCAGCACAAGGCCGACATACTGCCCAGGGCTCGCCCCTAAAATCATCGCCAAGGCAGCCATCAAGGCATCACGGATCAAATCATCCAAAAGATGATTACGATTGTCTGACCAGAAATTCATTTGGCGTTGGCTATGGTGTAGAGCATGCAATTGCCACCAGGGCTCGAAGCGATGCTGGGTGCGGTGAATCCAGTAGTCGGCGAAATCAAGGATCAGTAAGTACAGGCAAAACGACACCAAGGGGCGATCAAAAAAACTTTGCCAAAGCGGCGAATCGCTGGCCCGAGACAAGGCTTGTTCAAGATTTAGGCGAGATACGCCACTCATTCGAAGTCGACTTTCAAGCGCATCGACTACGGGCGTGAGCACTGCGAAGGCAAAAAGAGGAAAGAGCCCGAGGCGATGCAAAACCGTATAAAGAAAATCCAGCCGCTTCGATTGCACGTCGTCTTGTCTTTCGACAGGAAAGAAGCGCTCGAGCGTTCCAAGTACAAGCATCAGCAAGCCAATTTCTAGCGCACCAGCCAACAATAACTCGGTGGCATCGAAAGCCTGCTCTGACAAATGATTTAGCCCGAATCGAAAGAGTGCTGGTTGTATGTACTGCTCAAAGAGCCAGCCCTGTACCGACGCGAAATTTCGCGAAAAAAAATCAATGGGATTCATAGCGATTGACTGGATGAAACAGAGTGCGAAATGATCATCGCGAAAGAACGGCCGCGGCAATCGTGTCGAAACAAAAACCTCTTGCCTTCAGGCCCGTAATTAAGGGATCGAGCATGGGAGCAAAGGGGTCTCTGCGTGACCAAATCCCCAAATGCGCCATCAAAATATCACCGTCACGAATTTCAGCCAAGGCCTTACCCAGGAGCGCCTCATTGGGATATCTATCCGAAGGTAATTCATCGCCCAGAAAACCGGCCTTGGCCCAGTAAATATGCGCATAACCACAGGCCTGTGCTGCTCGCATTACGCCCTCAGGTGCTCGTCCTCCTGGGGCTCTCCAAAGGGCCGCCAAGCCTTTATCGGTCAGGCGCCGAAAGCGCTCCTGCACCCGATCCAACTCCTCGCACACCTGGCCGTCACTCCAGAGCGCACTCTTACCAGCTTGCTGTCCAAATTGGGGGCGAACCACATGCACAGCGCTTGCCGACGGCTCGCTCGCCTTTTGGGCCGGTGGCTTGGTAGAAACTGTATCGGACTTAAAGTAAACGTGGTCAAAGGTGTGTGAGCCAAACTGATGACCCTCGCTCACTCGTGCGCGCCAATAATCACGCCAGCTAAAGTCAAGCGCGTAGTCGCCCCGAAAAGTCTTTTCGTTGGCCAGAAAAAAAGTAGCCTTGACCTGATGCCGCCTGAGGATCGTTGCGATCACCTCGGCCTGGTGCATGCCGCCAGTATCGAGAGTAAGAAAAACTCTAGCCTTACACTCGTTTTGCGCCTGTGCCGTACTCAAAAAAAACATATAAAAGCTCGTCGCCGACAACGTGCTCAGCGCCGACACTTTTAGCGCATGTTTGCAGCGCTTTAGTGCTTTCGCAAGGACCGTTTCAAACAAGCGCGGCCCTATTCGCAAAAAAGATGCCATGCGGAGAACGCCCAACAGGAATCGCCACAATCAGTTTTTGAGTTTCTGTATCCATTACGCTCACCTGCTTAGCCCAGCGCGAGGTCACCCAGAGCTGTTTACGGTTTGCCGTCAATTCCATGCAATCTGGCCCACCGGGCACGCTCATAGTACCTACGACAGTCATATTTTTGAGATCAAGCCGTGACACCGTGCCGGCCACCCGATTGCTCACGAAGACGTGGCGCTGATCGCCAAAGCCTCGGAAGTTATGAGCACCATTGCCGGTCTTAATTTTTGCAACCGACTTTTGTGCACGCCAATCCACCACATTCACAAAATCCTCACCCATCACGCCGACCAGCAAATACTTGTCGTCGGCACTCATCAGAATGCCAGCGGGCAACTTGCCGACCTGAAGCCGCCAAGCTATTGTTTGCGTCAGCATGTCGATGGCGGCGATCTCTTCGCTTTCCTGCAACGTGGTGAAGCACCAGCGGCTATCCGCCGAAAACCACAAATGACTAGGGGCTCGTGCGAGTGGTAATTGCTTCACCAAGCGAAACTCAGGCACGGTCGATCCAGTTTCCTGCTTCATTGTGTAAATATCCACCCGATTCAGCCGCAGCGCCGCACTCACGAACCATTTAGAGTCTGGAGAAAAGGCGATCTGGTAGGGGTCATCAATACCGCGCACTCTTTGTAAAACCTTACCGTCGAAAGGGTCGACGAAGTGCAGATCGTTACTCACAGCATTAGCAACGATCAAGGCCTTGCCATCGGGAGTCGGATATAAATGGTGAGGTTCCTTGCCCACCTCCACCCGCCCAATTTCCTTGTAGGATTGACGATCAACCAAAGACAACGAAGCATCACGCGAATTCAAAATAATGGCGTGCCCCTGACGCAAGGGCTGAGCGGGTGGCGTAATACTGCCCTGGCCAGTAGGGGCCACGCTGGTCGCTTGGCTTTGAGCTTGAACTGCGTTCGCGCCCGCCAACAAACCAGCTAGTGCGCCGAGACCGGACAGTTTTGGTGCTACCAGCCCCAGGTTAAGACCCGCAAAACCCAAAGACTTTTTAATAAACGATCGTTTCAATTCATACCCTATTACTACAGCAGCAATAAAGCCGCCAAACTTGTGTATATCCAGTTACGGCGAATTGTGCCAGCTTTGCCTAAGGCCACCGCTCATCCGGGTATAACGTCTCTCTGACGGTCTGGTTCACTTAGAAACGCTGCTTCTCTTCACAATGGCAGATATGGAACTCCTCGGACTCGTTAGATTCTCCCCCTCGCATGGCGTGATGCAGCCCGTTAGATTGGCTTGTGATCGCTTCGAGAGCCTATTACCGCAGTTCCAGGCGGAATTATTACACCGCGAAGAGCTTCAGATGATGTTCGTGCTGGGCGATCTCAACAAAGGTTTAGCCTTATTGCGCGTCGCCTTAGATAGCGCCTCCTTAGACGGCTTCGTCATCAGCGGCGGCCTTGCTCAAGGGATTCGCTCTCGTGCCACTCTAGCCAGTAGCTTAGCGGGATTTACCGAAGGTTCGATGGAAATGCTTTTCGAGATAGCCAACACCGCTGGCCCGCAAGAAATTGCAATCTCGCCCAAGCTTTCCAGCCTTATAAAGTTGGCCGCACCGGATTATGCCGATCAGTTCAGACCTGTCGCCCAGGCACGCAGCTCCGGAAAAGTACGAAGCCCACTCATCATGAGCGTCGTTTAAAGTTAAAACTGAATGGCTGCCAAGGCCTTCTGTACTCGCTTCACGGAAACCGGCATCGCGGTTTTTAACTGCTGCGCAAACAGCGACACTCTCAGCTCTTCTAACATCCAGTGCAAATCCTCAATGCGCGGATCATCCTGATCGCGCAGGTCCTGTTGCAAGCGACGATATTGTTGAGTAAGCGGTGTGACTTCGCGGGCTAAGGTCGCGTCCCGGGCCGGATCGGTACGCCATTTTTCAAGGCGTAGTAATACAGCCTCCAAATACCGCGGAACGTGCTTGATTTGCGCATCTGGAAGATCCGTCAAAAACTGTTTAAAGACCAGGCTGGACAATTGAGCATCCAAATCCGCAAGCATCTCTTTGGGCAATTGGGCCCGCATACTGGATAGCTTTTTATGCGTAATCTGCCATTGGCTAAGAATGGCATAAGCGCTTCGAGCCGTTTCCTGACCAACAAGATTCAGGCGCGGTCGGGCCTGCGCTAAGGACTGGTCGAAACTCTCCGCCGAATTGGGCCACGGCTTTTTCAAGCAGGCGCGGTCAATCATTGCAGCAACCAGTTGCGCTTTCAAATCCTCCTGACTCCCAAAACTGGTGAAACACAAACCCATTTTCGTGAGCTCGGGAATATTTCGCTCAAAAAACTTGATCGGCTCTTTAAGGGCAATCATAAATAAGCGACGCAGGCCCTGGCGATGGACCCGGGAGGCCATGCGCTCGTCATCAAACACTTGTAACTCACAACTATCCCCAAGGTCCTTCAAGCCCGGGAAACCAACGGCGGTCTGCTTGCCCAAGGGGCTATTCACCTCAAGCTCCATGAGTTCCGGCAGAGGACCGAAACTCCAGGCCTGATAACGTTGGCCGCTATGCTGGCGACGAACCTGCTCGGGCTCTAGGTTCGGTCCGGTCTTGCCGCGCAACGCGGACCTCACCGAGCTGATCGATTTAGCCTGAGAAGTATTTTGACTAGGGACTTGCTTGATGGCTTGATGACTGCCTTGATCAGCATCCTGGTTAAGCGTGCTAGGCGATTGGGATTGAAGTGAAGTTTTGAGTGCGGCAAAAGGATGATCACTACGCTGGGCATTCTGAAAACTAGTCTGGGCGAAACCTCCAAAGTCGGCCTTGAGTTGAGCGAGCATTCTCGACTCTGCCAAATAACGACCGTGTTCATCGACTAATTTAAAGTTCATCAAGAGATGGGCAGACAGGGTTTCAAGCTTGAAGTCACTGCTCAGTAAACGAATCTGCAGTCGTTCTCGACAATACTCAATAATCGCTTCTACCAAGCCTTTGCCACGGCGCAGTTCGGCGCGCAATCGAGCTTGCTGGCTCTTGAACTCGCTCTTGAACTCGCTCTTAAAATCGCTCTTAAAATCGCTCTGCAACTCGTCGTTAGCATCGTCTGAGTCGGCCTGCTTGCTTGCGGAGTCGAAACCCGCGACATCTTGCCACTGTGCCTGACAGAAATCCTGAGAAAACGCCTTCACCGGCACCATATGACGACGCTGCCTTTGCGGCAAAGACTTGATCAAAGCTTCGGCCTTGTCCTGCAAAAACCCAGGGACCAGCCATTCGCAGGCCGTTGCATCAACTTGGTTTAGCAAGCTGATCGGCACCGTGAGGCTGACGCCATCGTCCTTGCTGCCTGGATCAAATTTATAGTCGAGCGAGAACTTGGCCGAACGCATTCTCATCGTCTTTGGAAAGCGTTCCTGGGCGATGCCCTCGCTTTCTTTCTTGAGCAATACATCCTTGCTTAATTTGAGCAACAGAGGGTCTTGCTTCGAGGCTAGGGCGTACCAGTTCTCAAGCCGCTTGCCCGAGGTAATGTCCTCAGGTAGCTGGGCATCAAACCACTCAAACAAGGTTTGTTCGTCCACCAGTAAATCGGGGCGGCGAATCTTGTCCTCTAACTTGCGCACCTCCGCTACTAGATGGCGATTGTGTTCTAGAAAAGGCAGGTGGCGAGCCGCATGACCGGCAATCCAATCCCCTTCGACCAGGGCCTGTTTAATCAGTAATTCTCGCGCCAACTTCGGATCTTTATCCGCATACGGTACCCGTCTTTGGGAATACAAAGTCAGCCCGTACAACATGGCGCTCTCAAAAGCCACTACCTGGCCCGAATTTTTCGACCAGGTGGGTTCACTCCAACTGCGCTTGATCAGATGACTCGCGGCAGCTTCCGCCCACTGCGGATCGATACGGGCCACGGTACGAGCATAAAGCCGCCCAGTATCGACCATCTCCGCAGCCATCAGCCATTTCGGCTGCTTTTTAATCAATGCCGAACTTGGGTGGATGACAAAACGGGTCTGGTGGGTACCCTGATAATGGCTATCCTCGGGCGATTTGGTTCCGAGGTTGCCTAGTAAACCGGTGAGCAGGGCCTTGAGGATCGCTTCCGCTTTTTTATTTGCGGCGGCCTCGTCACCGGGAAGATCAGAGACTTCCGCATTAGTCTGAATCACCTCTGGCGGTGCCGCCCCCCGAGTGGCCCGGCCACGCTCAGCTCCACGGCCAGCTCCGTCAACGGCGCGCTGTTCGCCGCGCTTCGCGCCCAACTCACGGAACGCATCTTGCAATTGGGCATGCACATCATGCCACTCGCGAAGTTTACGTACCGACAAAAACTCTTGGCTCAGCTTGGCTGCCAATTTGTTATGGCTTTCCTTGTCGCGTTGCTGCGCCTGCCAATAGTCCCAAATCTTGACGAAGGATAAAAAATCACCACGCTCATCGGCGAAGCGACGATGCTTTTCGTCCGCCGCAGCTTGGCGATCCATGGGCCGATCGCGCGGATCTTGCGACGCCATAGCCGAGGCAATGATCATCACCTCGGGCACGCAATCCAGCTCGCGAGCCGCAATCAGCATGCGTGAAGCCTGCGGGTCGAGCGGCAAGCGCGCCATTTCGCGACCGATGCTACTGAGCTGACCATCCTCTTCAATGGCATGTAGCTCATCCAGCAACGCCAGGCCGTCCACGATGGCGCGGCGCTGCGGAGCCTCGACGAATGGAAAGTCGTCTATCTCACCGAGCTTCAGTGCTTTCATCCGCAAAATCACCGAGGCCAAAGACGAGCGCAACAGTTCCGGCTCAGTGAAGCGAGGACGCTTTAAAAAGTCCACTTCGGCATACAGTCGGATGCACACCCCATCCGAAACCCGACCACATCGCCCTGAGCGCTGATTCGCTGAGGCTTGCGAAATCGGTTCGATCAGCAATTGCTCGATCTTGGCCCGAAACAAATAGCGCTTGATGCGCGCTACACCCGCATCCACTACATAGCGAATGCCGGGCACGGTCAGCGAGGTTTCCGCCACATTGGTGGCCAACACCACCCTGCGGCCATTGCCCGGTGAAAAGATCTTTTGCTGATCACTGGCGCTCAAGCGCGAGAACAACGGCAAAATTTCCACGGGCCCACCTGGGCGCCCCGCGCCGTGACCTTCCAGCTTGCGAGAACGATTGAGTACGAGCATCCGGCGCAGATGATCGGCCACGTCGCGAATTTCCCGCTCGCCTGGTAAAAACACCAAGACATCGCCCGAACCTTTGCGCCACAGCTCATCAATCGCCTCTTCGATGCGCGTGGGTAAGTCGTTTTCTTCCTCGTCGGGCTCATGCGGCCGATACAGCACTTCAACCGGAAAAACCCGCCCTGAAACTTCAATCACCGGCGCGGCCTTACCGTCCTGCGCGAAATGTTGGGCAAACCGGTCGGCATCAATCGTTGCCGAAGTCACAATCACCTTTAAATCATTTTTGCGCGGACCGCTCAACAAGCGCTTCAGGTAACCCAGCAAAAAATCAATATTCAGGCTGCGCTCATGGGCCTCGTCAATAATGATGCAATCGTAGGCGCGCAAATTCGGGTCGGAAAGTGTCTCCGCCAGCAGGATGCCGTCGGTCATCAACTTAATGCTGGCACCGGCCTGCATGGTTTCGTTAAAACGCACTTTATAGCCAACATACTCCCCTAAGGGGGAGCCAAGCTCCTCCGCAATCCGTTTCGCAACACTATGAGCGGCGATTCTGCGCGGCTGGGTGTGACCAATCAAACCCGCTTGACCACAACCCGCGAGAGAGGCAATCTTCGGAAGCTGGGTCGTTTTACCCGAGCCCGTCTCGCCACACACGATGACCACCGCATGCTCTTTAATGGCGCGCATGATTTCGTCTCGCCGAGCACTTACTGGCAACTGCTCAGGAAACTCAATAGGTGGCATTGGCTTGAAAACCGCCGACGCAAATCTCGCGACAGAGGGCTGGGAGCCACCGGTAGAAGGCTCTCGAAGCACGCGCGACCTGGGCGTCGGCGAGCCCTGAGGAGGTTTTTCAGGCACTCGGGAAACTACGGGCGGGGCGGCCTGGGCCGGAATTTGTATCGTCGATTTAGGGGAACTCACCATCAAAATTATAATGCGTCGATGAACTCAGAAGACTTTGTACGTTGGCTAAGGGCCGTTGCCCCCTATATCCATGCCTTTCGAGGCAAAACTTTCGTGGTCGGTTTGTCTGGCGAATTAGTGGCTGCTGGCAAACTGAGTACCTTTGTGCAGGATTTGGGCCTACTCACCGCGATGGGCATGCGTATCGTGGTGGTCCACGGCTCGAGACCCCAGGTCGCCGAGCAATTGCGTCTCAGAGGCGTCGAAGGCACTTATGCGAATGGCCTAAGGATCACCGACGATATCGCCCTCGAATGCGCCAAAGAGGCCTCCGGTGAGATTCGGCTCGACTTAGAAGCCGCCTTTTCGCAAGGTTTGCCCAATACCCCGATGGCTCACTCCACAGTAAGGGTGCTTTCCGGCAACTTTATTCTTGCCAAGCCCATCGGTATTGTCAACGGCGTAGATCACCTGCATACCGGACTCGTGCGCAAAGTCGATGCGAACTCAATACGCCTGGCTCTAGAAAGCGGTGCGGTCGTGTTGCTCTCACCTTTAGGTTTTTCGCCGACCGGTGAAGCTTTCAATTTGGCGATGGAGGACGTCGCAACCAGCACCGCGATGGCCTTGGACGCCGAGAAGTTGATCTTTGTGACCGAGTCCGCAGGCGTACCCACCACGGTCGTCGGCGATGGAGAAAAAAAAGTCCTGGGAGAAATCTCAGAGCAAAATGCCAAAAAACTTCTCAGCTCGAACGAGCTCACAGCAGAAGCTCTGTACTATTTGCGCGAAGCATTGCGCGCCTGCGAAGGCGGGGTTGCACGCGCCCATATCGTCCCGTACGAGATTGATGGCAGCGTATTACTCGAGCTTTTCCAGCATGACGGTGTGGGCTCGATGCTGGTTGAAGAAACCTTGGAATCCCTACGCGATGCCACACCCGACGATATGGGCGGCATCTTGGCGATCATTCGCCCTCTCGAGGAGCAAGGCGTTTTGGCCAAGAGAGACCACGCACAGATGGAGCGCGACATCGAAAAATTCTCGGTCATCGAACATGACGGTGTCATCTTCGGTTGTGCGGCCCTCTACGCTTACCCGGAAGCCGCGATTGGTGAGATGGCATGCTTGGCGGTCAGTCAGGCGGTGCAAAGCCAGGGCGATGGTGAGCGTCTTCTCAAAGCCATCGAACAAAGGGCCAA
>JANLRI010000290.1:0-4017 GCA_031361565.1 Betaproteobacteria bacterium
GTACCAACATTGTGGATCCGCTGACCATCATTGATAGTTGGGACCCGAATAAAGCAAGTCCCGGCGCTACTTTGTTGATGGTATCCACGACCGGGGACGACGCCGAATTCTTTGTGCTGGACCAGCAACTTGTGCCTCAGAAAGCGCCCATGCCGGAAGCGGTGCGTAAAGTCGTGGAGCGAATCGGCGAAAACTGTGAGCCGGCATTGACGAGCGTACTGTATGTGGGCGGAGCCGGTGGAAGTTTGCGCGCTGGTGTGACCGAGAATCCGATCTTGTTAACGCGCTCGATCAAGAACCTATTCACGAAAGTCACCTGCGGTGGCGCACCGACTTACATTTGGCCGGGTGGGGGTATTACCGTGATGGTGGATGTTGCCTTAATGCCCGACAACAGCTTTGGCTACGTGCCCACGCCGGCCATTGTTTCACCGATAGAGTTCACGATGCGTAGCGATCATTACGCGGCTCTGGGCGGGCATACCCATCAAATTCAAAAGTTGGAAGAGGTGATTGCCCGGTATGCCACCAAGGTGCTTGCGCAGCACGCATGAGCTGGGGTCAAGCCGTGCGCGCTTGTTTGGTGCGCGAAGAAAACTTGCAAGAGGGTCGCCAAAGCGCATTCCGCCGTTGGCATTTTCAGCAAGGGCCAATCGATCTGATTATTGGCCTTGAGGGAGAGTCTGCGGTGGTTGATCAGGCTATTGAGCGAGCCTGGGCACGGTTTGAGCGGGTGCTCGAAGAACTGGTTGTCGAGCTGAGGTTTTTGAAAACACCGGTGCCTATTGCTGGCAAAGACTTGTCAGGCGTTAGCAAAGACTTAACAGGCAAGATCACCGGCAATGAATTTCCGACCAAAGACTTGGAGCGCAATGTTCGCGCGCCGGTGCGGGGTGCTATTGCTCGGAGCATGTTTCAAAGTTGCGCCCCTTACGGATTGATGGACGCGAGCTTCGTAACTCCCATGGCGGCCGTGGCCGGTTGTGTTGCGCAAGACATCCTCGCTTATTTAAGAGAACCTGGAATTGAAAAATCCTGGGTGAATAATGGCGGAGATATTGCCTGGTTTGCGCCGCAACATTCCAACCAGAGCTTTAAGGTCGGGATACCGGGCCTTTCCCAAAGTGCTTCGCTTACCCTACTTCCAGCGGACCAGTGTTGGGGCATAGCGACCAGCGGTTGGAGAGGT
This sequence comes from Betaproteobacteria bacterium, assembly GCA_031361565.1. Taxonomy (GTDB): domain Bacteria; phylum Pseudomonadota; class Gammaproteobacteria; order Burkholderiales; family Burkholderiaceae_E; genus JAPOKJ01. The sequence continues at coordinate 1,190 of JANLRI010000290.1, forward strand.
CGAAGTCAAAGTTTCGGCATTGCCGATAGTGTGACCGTGATCGCACCTACGGCCGGCCAAGCCGACGTTGCCGCGACCTTGATCGCGAACCAAGTGTCTTTGCGACATCTTGTTGCAGATCATCCCCAAGTTGTTCAAAGGCCCGCCAATCAAATTAAAGACGATAGCGATTTGGGTGATCGCTTGGTGACGGTGGGCGTCGGCGCTTTGAGCGGAACCGAAATCACTTGCGCTCTAGATTCCGGTGCATCGTTTGCTCACCTCCTCCTTTCGCGCGGCTGGATACAGGGGGCGGTGTTGTGTCTGCACGGGCAGTACCGCGTGTGCGGGGGTTTTAGCCCGCAAGTCCAAGGGGAAATCAAGGATGACCGAGGAGAACGGGAGATTGGCTCATACGGTGCTAAAGTCGAGGTGAACGAAGGAGCTGAACTTGGTCGCAATTATTCGAAAACTCGTTGTGAGCGTTGAAGAAACCCGTATCGAGATGGGCCAAACGCTGGCTCAACCGACACGACGAGCACTCGCCATCGCAGTGATCGCCAACCCCTATGCAGGAGACTATTCGGAGAACCTCGAAGCGCTGATTGAGATCGGTGAAGAGCTCGGCGCCTTGCTCGGTCAAAAATGTGTAGAGGCCTTGGGTATTGCGCCTGGGGAAGCCGAGAGCTACGGCAAGGCCGCAGTGGTGGGTGAAGCCGGCGAGCTTGAACATGCTGCTGCCATTTTGCATCCCAAGCTTGGTGCACCATTGCGGGTCGCGGTAGAGAAGGGTGCGGCCTTAGTCCCCTCAGCAAAAAAAATGGGTGGTATGGGTACGGCGATTGACGTGCCGCTGGGACACAAAGATGCAGCCTTCGTACGTAGTCATTTCGATGCAATCGAAGCCCGGGTAGGCGATGCCCCACGCGCTAGAGAAATTTTGGTGGCGGTCGCAGTGACTGCGAGCGGACGTCCGCTGGCCCGTATCGGCGGCTTGCAAGTTCGAGAGATCAAGGGCGTGGACGGTCTGCGCTAAGCCCGTTTCGCGGCAACGATCAACTTAATATTTGCGGAGACACAATTCATGGCCGGTGCCGTAATCTCAGAAAAATCAGGCAAGGTGGTGATCAAAAATATCGGCCTGATGCTGTCCGGCGATATCGATCAACCCATCTTGGACGCCGATACGATTGTGGTGACGGATGGTCTGATCAGTGCCATGGGCAAGTGGACTGATTGCGATGCTTCGCATGCCGATAAAATCATCGATTGCAAGCACACGGCGATTGCGCCCGGCCTGATCGATTCACATACTCACCCGGTATTTGGTGATTGGACTCCCCGCCAAAGCCAACTGGGCTGGATCGAGTCCTGCATGCACGGTGGCGTGACCACCATGATTTCAGCAGGGGAGGTACACCTACCTGGCCGCGCCAAAGATATTATCGGCGTCAAGGCACTGGCCATTACGGCCCAGCGTTCCTTCGAGGGCATGCGAGCCGCTGGTGTGGGAGGCGGCGTCAAGGTCTTGGCCGGTGCGCCAATCATTGAAAAAGGCATGGTCGAACAAGATTTCGCGGAGATGGCGGCCGCAGGCGTGAAGTTGCTCGGTGAAGTTGGCTTAGGCTCCGTCAAGGCCGGTGATGAGGCCAAATTGATGGTGTCATGGGCGCGCAAATACGGCATTCAAAGCACAATTCATACGGGCGGCCCGTCTATCCCCGGCTCAGGCCTGATCGATGCCGACGTGGTTCTCGAAGCGGACGCAGATGTGATCGGACATATCAACGGTGGACACACCTCTCTGCCCTATCATCAGGTCTGCAGGCTGTGTGAGAAGAGCAGTCGTGCCATTGAAATTGTGCACAACGGCAACGAAAAAATCGGTATCCTCACGGCCCGTCATGCCATGGAACTCAAGTGCCCCCATCGGGTGATACTCGGCACCGATTCACCCGCAGGTTCAGGAGTGCAACCGCTGGGCATGCTCAGAATGGTCGCCTTGATTTCCTCGATGGCCGATATCCCGGCGGAGATTGCCTTTGGTTTTGCGACGGGGAATATTTCACGGATGCGTAAACTTTCTCAAGGCTTAATTGAAATTGGACGACCCGCCGACTTTGTGTTTATGGACAAGGCTCAACATTCGGCCGGGAAAAATCTTCTGGATAGCGTCGAACTCGGCGATCTCCCCGGTATTGGCATGGTGATGATCGATGGACTGATTAAATGCCATCGCAGTCGCAATACGCCGCCCGCAGGCGAGGCTCCCGTCGTGCTATAGCCTTCCGGGTTTAAGTTTTCGACTACTCCATCTTCAACGATAATTAAAACATGATCATTTCCTCGCTGCTAGATACTGACCTTTACAAATTCACGATGATGCAGGTGGTCCTGCATCATTTCCCGGAGGCGCAGGTCGAATACCGCTTCCGTTGCCGCAATGCCGGTGTCGACCTCTCGCCCTTCGTCGGCGAGATTGAGGCCGAGATCCGCGCGCTGTGCGACGTGCGGTTCACGCGGCAGGAACTCGACTACCTGCGCAGCTGGCGCTTTTTCAAGAGCGACTTTGTCGACCTCCTGGGCCTCTTCAACCTGGAAGAGCGATTCATCAAGGTGTCGCGCATTCCCGGGTCGTCGGGCGAGATCGACATCACGATCAAGGGACCGTGGCTGCACACGATCCTGTTCGAAGTGCCTGTGCTCGCGATCGTGTCCGAGGTCTACCACCGCAACACCAATCCGCAGCCCGACTTGAACGAAGGGCGCCGGCGCCTCGCGGCGAAGATTGCGCAGGCAAACACGGTGGGCGAAGGCGAATTCCGCATCGCCGATTACGGCACGCGGCG
>JANLRI010000314.1:0-3317 GCA_031361565.1 Betaproteobacteria bacterium
GGTGTAGTCTGAAATGATCGCCGCCATCGCCGCATCGGTAATTTCACACCCATGGTCAGTCAGTCCATTGGCCTCTAGCTGTCGCTTCATTAGGTACCGTTTCGCGATCTGCAATTTTTCTTCCTGCGTATAGCCTGGAATCTCTATCATCTCCATGCGATCTCGCAGGGGTCCTGGGATTGCGTCAAGCTGGTTCGCAGTCGCAATGAACATGACTTTACTCAAATCGAAGGGCAAGGCCAGGTAATTATCGCGGAAGGTATTATTTTGTTCCGGGTCTAAAACCTCAAGCAAGGCCGCTGCCGGATCGCCCTGATGACTTGCTGAAAGCTTATCGATCTCGTCAAGCATCATGACGCAGTCCCTAGTTGAGGCCTTTCGAATCGCTTGAATAATGTGGCCTGGAAGCGCGCCAATGTAGGTGCGACGGTGACCACGAATCTCAGCTTCATCATGCACACCGCCCAAACTGGCGCGCACGAAAGCTCGACCAGTAGCTTGAGCAATGCTTTTACCTAAGGATGTCTTACCCACACCCGGCGGACCGACAAAGCACAGAATTGGGCTATGCCCGTTCGGATTGAGTTTGCGCACTGCCAGAAATTCAATAATCCTTTGCTTAACCTTCGCTAAGCCAAAATGATCATCATCGAGTACTTTACGCGCCGTCGCAATATCGATTGGTCGTGCGTCGCCGAGCTTCCAGGGTAGCTCGACCAAAAGTTCAAGGTAGTTGCGAATTTGAGCGGATTCCGGAGAGGCCTCCGAGGTTCGCTCCAGACGTTTCAATTCCTTACGCGCTTGAGCCTCGACCTCCTCGGGCATTTCCGCCTTCGTGATGGCTTCGGAGAGTTCAGAATAGTCCCCAGCACTTTCTCCACCCTCGCCAAGCTCTTTTTGAATAGCCTTCAAACGCTCCCGCAGCATGAAATCTCGCTCCCGTCCTTCGAGCTGAGATTTCGTGCGCTGATCGATTTCGTGAAAGAGTTTCAGTACAGAGAGTCGATGCCCCAAAAGCTCGTTGCATCGGGTCAAACGCTTCTCAACATCGATCTCTTCGAGTATTTCCTGCTTGATTGTGGCGTCAATATCGAGGTAGTTAGTCACCGCATCGGCCAACACTCCAAAATCACGAATCGACTCAATCATATTGGCCAGTTCTTTTGGTGCACCGGCGATCAGGGACAAAACTTCAGCGGCTTGTGATCGAACGTGCAATCCAAGCGCCTCAAGGCTTGGCGTCATGAGCTGTGCACTCTCAACGCGGTCAATTCGTGCTAAGAGAAAAGGGGACGTCTCGAGAACTTCCGCCAATCGGAAGCGTCGAATACCTCGACAAACAGCATAATGAGCGCCATCAGCAGAGGCCACGTAACGAATTACAGAGGCAAGCGTACCTATGCTAAATAACTGATCTCCCCTCGTGACCTCTGCATCATCCGTCCTTTGAAGCACGACACCAATAAGACCATCGCTCTTAACAGCCTGTTCGATGGCCGCGACAGAGGCTGTCCTCCCAACCGCAATGGGCACGATGAGCTCCGGAAACATCACAAGATCACGTACCGCGATGATCGGGAGCTGATCTGGAACAGTGGGTTTGGAGTCCACCGCGGTCGAAATCACACTGGGCGCATTACTTCCTGGCAGGGTCGAAACAAGATTGGGATGTTCAGCGTTCATCGTTGTACGTCAATTCGTTGAAATAACAGATACAGGCAGCCGTCTCTTGCTTCCTGGGAACTGAGCGAAAATTTTCCGGCCGGCAACACCACACCACGCTCAAAGACGCCATGCGGGATCTCAAGTCGCAGTAGATGGCTCTGCTTGGGAAATGCGGGCAGAGTACGATCACCGCGAACCCGAACCAGCGAACCTTCAATCTCTACGACAATTCGTTCGGGCAAAACCCCAGGCAGAGCGACGATCAGAAGCAAGCTATCGTCGCTCAACAAAATATCAACCGGCGCCTCCCAACCCGCGTTAGAACCTCCCGAGCTTGCGCCGACTTCGAAAAACCGACGCTGCATTTGTTCGGCTCTATCAAGCATCGCAATCGCGTCACCAAACATCCAAGAACGAAGAGCATGCATGTGTTGATCTCATGTTTAAACAAAGCAACTCTGCGCTCTTCAGACATGACCGACTTGATCAAGATCAATGTCTGGCCAGTTACTTAGCAATCAATATTGCTCGCCGGGACTATCGTCAGATCTCTTCAGGCACAAAGATCCACATCAATACGTAGACTACGAGGCCAACTCCCCCAAAAAGGGTCAGAAGAACAAAGAGAAGCCTCCACAGCCAGGATTCCATTTTGGTGGCCTTGGCTAAGCCTCCGCACACACCCGCGACCCACCGATCACCGCGGCTGCGCCGAAGTGCGTTGACTCCCGAAAGCAAAGGCGCGCTCGCCAGTCCTACTGCTGTCCCAGTTTCAGCACCGAGCAGCCGAGCCTTGGCACGGGAGAACTCCTCATCGGTCAGCACTCCGTTTTGGTGCAGCTCGGCCAGCTTCGTCATTTCATCACTGATGATCATGTTAGCTCCCTTTCCAGATTGGACTCGTACGCTCCAACTTTAATCCCGCACCGTGGAGCAATCGTTGATAAATCGCAATAGAGCGGGCCAACCAGTAGAAATTACTGACCAGCTCGCCCTAATTCGCGAAGCTGTTCCAGCCATGGGGTGGCATCGCTTTCTTTGAGATCATCAACGCCACCGATCAAGGTTTCTCGAACAGGAGATATTCCCACGAAACCAAGAATATTACGCTCTAAGGCCTTGACACTGTGAGCACGAAAATACCATCGATAGACAATGGCCGGCATGGCCATCGTAACGACCACGCGGGCCGAGCGCCCTTTCAGCCCTTTCTTAGAAAAAGGCATGCCCTCTTTAGTGCTTTCAAAGGCGAAATCAGGTCGCAAGACCTGCTCAAGAAAACCTTTTAACAAGGCGGGCATATCTCCCAGCCAAAGTGGAAAGAACAAAACAATATGGGTAGACCAAGTGATGTCTTCTTGGGTTGTTCGAAGCACATCCGGCAAGGCACCGTTTTCCCAATTCTCCTGACTCGTCAGCAAAGGGAAGTTCAGATCAGCCACTTGGACGCGGCGCACCTCATGACCAGCGTAATAAGCTCCGGAGGAATAGGCTTCCTCTAGCGCATGACAAAAATGTGGCAGCAAGGTATCGGGATGACCTTGAATAAGAAGAATACGGGTATTAGCCATGGCAGTGTAAAACCTTTCGCAAGAAAGTCTCAAACTCACGCCCAGTATGGGCCAAGCGTCCCCTCGGCTGATTGATCTTAG
>JANLRI010000318.1:0-3029 GCA_031361565.1 Betaproteobacteria bacterium
CCTCGACCGAAATTTAGGTACAAAGCAGGAATCACCAAGAGAGAAACCACCGCCGAGGCCACTGCTCCGCCGAGTATTGCGACCGCCATCGGATGCACGATCTCTAGACCGGCAATATCACCGAGTACGACAAAAGGAAGAAAGAACAGAATGACACAGGATGGGCTTGCCACTAATGGCAAGAAACGTTCGCGCACTCCACGAGTGATTTGTCCCTCACCAAAGCCTTCGCCCTCTTGTCGTTCCAGATGCTGAAAATGTCGAATCATCATAATTCCGCTTCTGATCATCAGGCCGAGCGAGGCGGTGATTCCGAGCAGAGATCCGAGCGAAAACTCCATACCATTGAGCGCGCTCGACAATAAGCAGCCCAACACGGTAATCGGTACGCTCACCAAAGACAAGGTCGCCAGCCGCCAGCTTCCCAGAGCCGCCTGAAGGACGAGAAACGCAACAACCGCAGCAGCAATAAGATAGCCTCGCAACGAGCGAATTGCTGCGCGTTGCGAGAAATGTTCGCCGAGCACTTGTGCGTGATACTCAAAGGGGAAAGTGACTTCCTTGATACGACGCGCAGCCTCGCGCGAAACTGCACCCAAGTCGGCGTGCTCATTAACATTTGCAGTGACATCAATACGTCGAGAAACACCTTGGCGACGAATGACTCCTGGGGAAGATACCGTACGCACATCGGCAACGTCGGCGAGCCGGACTTGCGATCCCCGGGGCGTCTCCACATCGATCAAGATGTCGCGAATACTATCGACATTGGCACGAATTTCAGGAGTACCCCAAACAACTACGTCAAAGACTTTTTGTTCCTCGAACAAGCCTCCCACGGTGATACCCGCCACCATGGTTGAGGCCGCTCGCCTCACGTCACCTGGCTTAAGACCAAAAACGCGTGCCTTGTCAAGGTCCACCTTGACTTCGATGGTCATCTTATCCTCTGGAACTTCTGTCTTTGCGCTTTCGATGCCTTCAATCTTAGAAAGCACCAACTGAATCTCCTCAGCCTTAGAACGAATGATGTTCACGTCGTGTCCGTAAATGCGCACCGTGATTTGCTCCTCACCCCCAGTCAAGGCCTCTCGCATTCTCTTAGAGAGAAAGGTATTGAGCTCACCCCTCATACCGGGGTAGCCATCAATCTCCTTGCGTATCTCCTCCAAAGTATCGTCGTAGTTGGCTTTCGGATCAATGCTCACCCAGACTTGTGCCGAATTGATGTCTGCCGCATCGTCAGAAAGCACCGCACGTCCGATATGTGCCGCTGCGTTACGCACGCCTTTGATTGCGCGCAGATCGCGCATCAGGGCCGATGTTGTGCGGCTCATCGCTGGCAGCGAAGTGCCTGCAGCGCCCGTCCATTCAACGACCACGTCGGTCTCCTTAAAACTCGGAACCATCGCGCGTTCCATGTTCGACCAGATCCAATAACTAAGCAGTAAGGCAATCGTGGCGAGGGCAACGAATACCAAGACCGGTTTGTGGATCGCCACTTGCCCCACTTTTTCGTAGGCGCCCAGCAAGCCTTTCATGAAAGACCTCGGCTCGCGGGCTTGGTCGTCCCAGGCCCTGGGGAGTAACACCGCACTCAAAGCCGGTGTCACGGTCAGCGCAACGACCATCGAGGCGAGCAAGGCGAGGATGTAAGACCAGATGAGCGGTTCGAAAAATGCTGCGGACTGCCCGCGCATAAAGAGTACGGGAACAGCGGCGAGCAACACAATCACTGTCGCAAACACCAGGGGCCCACGCACCTCCAGTGCGGCTTTGACGATGACTCTCAATCGGGAGCTAAGGTCGACTGCATTGACCTGCGCCAAACGTCGTTGAATGTTGGCGGCGTCTTGGAGCACATCATCGATCACCGCAGACACTGCAAGTAACAGTCCGGCCACGACCATCATATTGACATTGACACCGCGTAACTCGAAAACGAACAATGCAGCAAACATGGACAAAGGAATCGCGATGGCCGAAGTAAGAGCCGCGCGCCAAGAGCCCAGCAAGGCGAATACGCCAAGAATAAGTAGAACAAAACCGGCGACTAACCCAGTCGACAAGTTCTTGGTGGCCCGTTCAATAAAACTCGCAGGCCGGTAGATGGTCGTATCCACCTCGATACCTTTCATTCCAGGTGCGAGTTCTGTCAAAGCTAACTCCACTGCGCGCGTGACCGCACTGGTGTTAGAGCCCGGAAATTTTTCGACGACTAGCAAGAGCCCCGGACCATCTTTCAAGACGGCATCACCGATTAAAGGCTGACTGTTTTCGACAACTGTGGCAACTTCGCCCAAGGCCAGCGTTGTGCCGTAGACCGGCACTTTCGCGAAACTTGCAGCAGACACCGTCGGTGAAATATGCCGGACGCCGAGTCGCTGGTTTGGCGTGTCAATAAAGCCACCGGCACCAGGCGTGGATGAATTAAGAAAAGTCAATGGAGACGCCCATACAGTCTCGCCCGCAGTTTTGACGATCTGTTCGAGGGTAACCCCCTTGCTGTTCAAGGTTAGGGGATTGACTTGAACTTGCAACTGTCGATTGCGCAAACCCCACACGGATACGTTGGCCACTCCCGGGACGCCGACCAAGCGGGGCACGATGCTCCAGCGCGCTTGCACTGACATTTCGATCAGAGATACAGTCTTTGAACTCAAACCAACATTCATTATTCGACTGGCCGAAGACACTGGTTGAAGTAGTACGGGCGGACTCGACACATTCGGTAAAGCGTGTGCCTGAACGAGGCGCTCTTGGACCATCTGCCTCGCCTTCAAGATATCGGTTCCAGGGGCAAAAAACATCTCAATCGAGGACAGACCGGTGATTGAATCCGATTCAATCGACCTAAGCCACGGGACTCCGTTGAGTAGATCCGCCTCCATGGGTACCGTGATGAGAGACTCCACCTCTGAGGTTGAAAGTCCCAACGCTTCGGTACTCACTCGTAGCGTGAGCGGAGAGAATTCGGGAATGACATCCACGGGCATAGCGCGAATCCTCAAGAATCCGGCGCTCAACTG
>JANLRI010000339.1:0-5139 GCA_031361565.1 Betaproteobacteria bacterium
CTGGCCCGTCGAAGTTTCGCCGAACCCGGACAAAGACTTGAGCTTACCAGGCCATCAAATCTTTCTGGTGATCAATGGTGTACACATCCTTGAGAACCTCAAGCTTGACGAGATGGCGGCCAAGAAGGTCTATGAGTTCGCCTTCACGATGCAGCCTCTGAAAATGCAAGGCGCTTCGGGGTCTACTGTAGCACCTGCGGCGATTCGTTAAAGCTCTGAAGATTCGTTAACGCTCGGAGATTTGGCAATGAAAGACTTCCGGAGATTGGTGGGCGCGATGATGTTCGCGGTCATTGCGGGCGCGCCCGCCATTGCCGCTGAGCTCGACAAGAGTGCGGTCGAATTCATCCCACCTGCCGACATCAAATGGGTGCGTAACGCAGCCGGTACGATGGAACAGGCCGTGTTATTCGGCGACCCGTCGAAGCCTGGCATGTACGTCGTGCGATTAAGGTGGTTGCCCGGCAACATGAGCCGCCCTCACTTTCATCCGCATGACCGTTTCTTCACAGTCATCTCGGGCACTTGGTGGATGGGCACCGGAGAAAGATTCGACCCCGAGAGTACTGTAGCGGCACCGGCAGGGACCTATGTCGTGCACTACGGCAACAAAGTTCACTACGACGGCGCAAAGGGTGAGGAAGTTGTTATCCAGGTCACGGGTATGGGACCAGCGACGGCTACGCTCATAGACAAACGATAGTTCATTGAGGCAAATCGTCGTAGCGCCCGTTTTTCTGCCGCCTAACGTCCTATGCCATTAGCATTTCGATGTCATCCAGGCTTTCATGCATGGCGTCAATGGCACTCAAAATATCGATGCTCTTGCCAATTTTTCTCCACCCGACCAGGAGACTTTCAAATTGTGCGCCGATGACGCGCTCGAGCACCAACTGACAGTCAAAAGGCTTACAGGCCATGAGCAAGATCCAGATACCTTCCGGGCTAACCGTGTAGACACCGTCGCGCAGTCCAAGAGACAAAGACTTATCTATTTTCCGCCCTTCAACAGCCGTAAGCGGATGAAGAACAACCAAAGTGCTTGGCAGAGCATCACTCTCGTAATCAACAACACTATGCGCAAGAGTACGGAAATTTTCGCTAAGCATGCGCTGATGGGTGGGCACTAAACGTACCTGCCGAATGACGGCTTCAACATCGCGCCGAAAAGGACCCCGGTGTCGCGTGCCCTCAAGGCTGAGAATTCTTTGCTTCATCGTGCCTGGCTCCAAGGCCCTGGGCAGGATGAGGGACACGCCCAACTTAACTAACGCCGTTGCCTGCGCAAGGCGTAAAGATTTACCTTCCTCCCGAATAATGATTCTCAGGCCATCATTACCCAAGGCTCTTAAGTCACCCACCAACATAGCAAGTGGCCTGAATCCGTCGCCTCCAAAGGGCAACAAAACGTTGCCAGACTCGAGCATTGCGGCTGCCGTCAGTAGCCTGTTTGGCGAATTGAAGCAGTGCCACTTTGAAGCGCCTGCAATCTCACTACCCGCACCAGTGAGTGCCAGGTGTCGTTCCTGAAACCTGGACTGGACGATGGGATCGGGGGCGGCAAGGGCTTCTTGAAGTTCAGAATTTGACATGAGCGGCTTAACTTGGATAAATTTAAAATAGATCCAGGGGGGATCTTTTGCAATTCCTATCACTTCGAACGGAGATGCCACGCCGACTACCGGTCTTAGCCTCAAAAGGCAGCCCCTGATCGCCTTCCACCGCTCAGGGCTCAGAGGGGTTTTAGTCGCCAAAAAAATCGTGACATAAGTCGCGGCGCAGGTCGGCATGACTTACATATTCACAGTCTTTTCGCGGACACATTAGAGAAAACATATAATAATCAGTGGCTTGCAAGTCTGGCATAACAATTGCTTACATTATTGGTACACGCTCACCCGATACTAAGGATAAAAAATGCTCAGCATTCGCAAGTCATTACTCGCAGCCCTAATTTCAGCCTCGCTGCCGTTCGCCAGCGCGTATGCAGGGCTCCTTGGAAGTACGGCCACTTCTCAGTACTATGCGTACGGATCGACCTATAACGGCAGCGGCTCACCGACGACATTCACCGTAGATGGCGGCGCGCACGCTCAGTTCGCAGATTACTTCAACATTACTGTGACTAATAATCAAATAATTTTCGATTACAACGGAGCCAGCACGAGCTGGAGTAGTTCTGCCGTTTCGCTCAATAGTGCTGGCCTTTTCATCGAAAATGGCAACTTACTAAGTTTTAGCGGGGCCGACGCCATTAATACCGTAACGCTTGACCCGGCAACGAACCTAGTCGGTTTCGGCGCAGGTAATCTCTCCTTCAATTCGAACCAAATTGCCGTCAACTGGGTTAACTTAGCTTTCAACCCGAATTCCCAGGTAGTCCTTAACGTGAATACCACAAGCGAGGTGCCAATCCCTGCTACGTTTGCGCTGATCGGCCTCGGTGCACTGGGCTTACTTCGCCGCAGTCGGTCAACGCTTAATCATTGATCGGGAAAGACCGTTTTGCGACGTCGGCGAAACGGTTTCAGTACTGAACCTGGTCGCAAACCAAATTATTGAAAAACCCACGGCACTATATCAACGCAAAACAGCGCCGTGCGAGAAGTCCACCACAGATTTTTAGTGTTGATGCATCATCCCGGTCAACAGGGCGACGATCAGCACGCCAAGCCCCATCAGCCCAATCTGCTGCAAAGTGTTGCCGTCCCGCCAACCATGGCGTCCCTTAGCAGATTGCTTATGCATATCCGGGACCAGATCGGCCAAGGCGATATAGATAAAGCTTGCGACCGCCAACATCAGCACGTAGGGCAATAAGTTCTCAGTGGCCTGCAACGCAAAATACCCAATGACACCGCCAAGCACCGAGGCCAAACTCGCTAATGCATTAAAGAGCAAGGCCTTGCGTTTACTGAAGCCAGCATTCAGCAAGATGATGAAGTCGCCAATTTCCTGAGGAATCTCGTGGGCAGCGATGGCAAACGTGGTGAGCCAACCGAGCCGAACATCGGCTAGAAATGCTGCCGCAATCAAAATACCATCGGCGAAGTTATGGATCGAATCACCCACTAAAATCAGTAGGCCACCGGGGCCCGCCTCTTCATGGTCGTGGCCATGATGATGCTCGTGACCATCTCCTTCACGGTGATGGTTATGGCGCAAAATGGCGAATTTTTCGAGAAGAAAAAACCCAACAATGCCGCCCAGTAATACCCACGACATCGAGTGGATACTGGCCTTGCTCTCAATCGCCTCGGGGATGAGGTGCAGCACGGCGGTTCCCAAGAGCAAACCTACCGACAAACTGACCAAGCGGTTGACGATGCTCGACAGCAAGTTCATCGAAAGCCATGCAGCCGCCAACAAACTAAACAGGCCACCGATCAGTGCGGCGGCCACAATGTGTGCAAGAATCAAACTAGACCAATCCGTTCTTTTTGAACCAGGCGAGACACCGTAGCCAAGCATCATCAGCAGGACCTTTGCGATAGCTTGGTCGATAGTCTGCGTGGAAGGCATGCGGAGTGTCTGGGTAAACCACGAACTCGGAGGCTTGGCCAGCCTTGTCCGCCAGGGACAGGCGCGTTTGCATCTCATCAATGGTGTTTTGAGGAATCCCTGAGTCCGCCCCACCATACAGACCCAACACAGGGCATGTCAGCTGATGAGCGATGAGCTGAGGGTGTGTGGGCGTCATCGCTGTCTGTGGGTCAGTCAGGCGCCCATACCACGCTACACCGGACTTTATCTTTGGGTTGTAGGCGCTATACATCCAGGTAATGCGACCACCCCAGCAAAAACCGGTAATGCCGGTTTTGTCAGCGCTGCCGCCATGCCCTGCAGCCCACTTTAAAGTGGCATCCAGATCACTCATTACTTGCGCGTCAGGAACCTTCATGACCACAGCACTGAGGATTTCAGGAACACTGGTCATCTTGCTGACGTCGCCTTGACGCGCAAACAGCTCGGGCGCGACCGCCATCAAGCCCGCTTTGGCGAAGCGCCGACAAACATCACGAATATGCTCGTGCACGCCGAAAATTTCATGCACCACCAAGACGGTAGCGCAATCGCTCTTACCGGTGGGCTTGGCGTAATAGCCCGGAATATCGCCGTCCGGCGTTTTGATCTTGATCTCACCTACCTCAAGACCGCTGACATCGGTCGTGATGGTTTGCGCCAACAAGGCGCCCGTCGGCGCCACGGACACGGCAAACCCAGCGCTTAACGAGCCCAACATAAAGCCACGACGCTTAATCACCGGCCCGCTGTGTAAACTTTTAATCTCGTTGATCTGACTTTCTAACATCGCAACTTCACTTGGGATTTTTAATGACATAACGTACGAACGCATCGCGCGGATTGTACTTGTCGTAAAGACCGCGAGCGCGATAATTATTTTCCTTGGTGTTCCAATAGATGCGCGACCAACCATGCTTCTCCATCTCGACGACTAGCCAATCAATCATGGCCTGCCCCATGCCATTAGCGCGGGAGTCAGGGCGAACGAACAAGTCCTCGAGATAACACACCGGTGTGATCTCCCATGTATTTTCATGCAAGATGTAGTTGCAGATGCCATCGACGCGTCCATCCACTTCAGCCACGAAGGCACTCACCGAAGACTGAGCGTCCATGATGCGCAGCCAGGTGTAGTCCTCCACCTTTTGATCCAGGGCCACTTTATAAAACCGACAGTATCCCTTCCAAAGTTCACGCCAGGAAGACTCGTCTTTACTTTCGATCGGTCGAATGTTCATTGGCTTGTCTCCATTTTTAACCCGAATTTTCCTCTAGCGCTGGTGCGCCTTGTTCATTAAGCACTAGTGCGCCTTGTTCATTAAGCACTGGTGCGCCTCCATGCCCACGCACTAGTGTGCTTCTTCCCAGTTGTCGCCAGCTCCGGCCTCAACCAAGAGAGGCACCCTCAGTTCCGCGACAGCCCCCATGCGCTGTGGAACTTCGCGTTTAATCAGTTCAAGCTCCTCGTCCGGCACTTCCAGTACCAACTCGTCATGTACCTGGAGCACCAATCTGCTTTTAAGCTTTTCTTTCTCCAACCAATCCTGCACTTGAATCATGGCAAGCTTCACCAAGTCGGCCGCCGTACCCTGCATTGGCGCATTTATGGCCGCA
>JANLRI010000343.1:0-3292 GCA_031361565.1 Betaproteobacteria bacterium
CATCGAAGTACTCTCTGAGCGCCTCAGTCAACAAGAGGAGCTCGCGATAGCTGAGCTGCGCATGAGTCTCTGGAGCCAATAGCAAGAGGGCATGAGGTTGGCGCTCGGCCCAATAGGCCAGCGCTTCGGCAAGATCAATGAACTTGGGAGCATGCATTGGGAGCGTTCAAAAAAACATGCCCTATCGGCGTTTGTAGCTCAAGACCCAACCAAGGACGAGCACTGATAATTCTTATTAATCGGGTATCGTCGAAAACGGACGCGAATTGGCGATGGCTGTCAGAGTCCATGGCCAGTACAAACCGCTCTAAGCGAACCCCTTGGAAGGGCAGTGTTTTGCTAGGATGGACATTCGCAGGCCATTCGATGACTGTCGGCCAAGTGCCCGAACGCTGAAGCTTGCCGTCTTGAGCCACAGAGATCTTCCAGCTCAAATCGCCGCGCGTCATGGTCGTCGCCACACCAGGAACATAGAACAGATGAATAAGGGCTTCGTCCAGGTTGCTAGTGTTGGCGACAAAGTGAACCAGCGTGGGCATCTTGGGGCAAAACTGATCCAGCTCGAAGGGCCGGGGTCGAGACACCCCGGGCTGCGTCGGATCGGGTGCGATCAACTCTAAGTAGGCTCCACCGCCTAATTGCAGCAAGCGATTATGGGTGCCAAATCCTAAATGTTGCCCACCTGGGGCGAGAGGAACCCCCAATTTTTCTTCTAGCCACTGGGCGCCCTCTTCCAGGTTAGCGCAAACCAAGACCACATGGTCCAAATTCAGCAAAGACATGATCGAACCGCCACAAAGATGAGGATTAGACGAAGCTTACCCTGATGCTATGGATACCGGTTTTGAGTTCGGGGAAAATGAGAGCGTGGCGTTGATCATCGAGCTTTTGTAAACGCGCACCGACCGAAGCCAACACTTTAGGCGTCTGATTGACCACCGGCGACATCAAGATCATTTGAGCGTTACGCACTTGACCTGGCGCATTCACCGTTAGCTTAATGTCCATCTGAGTACCGTTTGTAGTAGTGACGGCTGAAAGACGATGTTTTTCCCGCCACCAGCGCTCAATCTGATCGCCAGAGGCAACCCACGCCCGTTCCCTCTGCTCGGCGAGAAAGTCAAGCAATTTAGGAACTTCGCGCTGCAAGGCGCCGCCCGCACCATAGTTTTGCGTATGCAAGGATACCAGCCCAAAGCCGCGCACCTCCATCATCTTCTTAGCACTGTTTACAATCAATCCGGACACTGATTTTTCAAGCACACCCATACGCTGAAAATTAACATCGTCGAGCATGGTTCTTGGTAGAAGGACCAAGGCCTCTTCAGTACTCAGTCCCGGCTCAACTTTCGAGAACAGGGGTGCGGCGATATCCGCAAAATCCGGCGTCGCGGCGTGATGACGAAGCCCGAGCTTGCGCAGCAAGATGTCGGTTGTCGCATCAAATTCTTCGAGCGGCGCGCGAAAGCCCGTGGTAAGTTTTGAATCAGGAATTAACTTACTCATCTCTTGAATCATTTTTTGAAGCCGCGCTTGCTGGGTCGCGGAGTCTTGGCCTCGAAAGCCGGTATGAATATCAGCGTGATAAGCGATTTCATGATTCTGAGCAAGCTTTTTGACAACATCCGGAAATTTGGTGGCCTGCTCTGTGAGACAGTAGAACGTACCTCGCAAACCGCGTTTCGTAAGCTCTTCTTCAAATAAAAGCGCATTGGGGAATTTATCTTCAGTGTCCATTTCCAGGAGGAAGGCACTCTGGAAAGGCGCTGGCCAATTAGAGATTAAAGCGACGGGCCTTCGTTGAAGCCAATGCAAGGTATCAAGCAGCATCAAGTCAATATCCGCTTGGGCGGTTTCCCAACTTGATTCCGGAAAGCCAAACCAAACGCGACGGGAGCGGCCAGACTCAAGATAAGAGGCCGCGTACTGATTTACAGAATCCTTATGAGCGGAGCGCATCCAATCGGAAAAGCGCGCAACTGGATTACTGGTGGTGGCTCGCAAGAGTGGTTCGGCAACCTTACCCAAAAAAACTCTTTTGGCAGGAGGAAGACTGTGGGTAATTGGGCTTTCTGCGAAAGTCTGCAAGAAACGCTCGTCGGAATCCGGCTTGATATCGCCTACTACCTCTGCATCGAAGAGCGCCTTCATCAGACCATAGCCGAGCCAAGCGCCGCTCGCGTCGCGAGGCGCAAAAGCCCAGGTGGCAAGAAGATTTACTCCGCGCGAAGCGGCCGCTTCCAAATCAGCTCGTTCACGCTCCGTAAGCGCAACCGCCGAGGGAAGAATGGCAACCGAACCAGGCTTAAGCGTCTTGACTTGATCCGAGCTGATTGAGTCAATTGAAAGTTTGTGGCGAGCAGCGAAACTTCGCCAAGGCGCCAGCACCGCGTCGTATTTGCCGAGGTTGCTATCGAAGAACTTGCGAGTGGTGAACGACTCAACGATGACGACGCGAACCCCTACCGCTGGTGCGGCACTCGCGCTAGGCAAGCCACTTAAGCTTAGCGCGCTCAGTCCAATTGTTTGCGAAAGAAAGCCTCGACGATGCACCCTCTAGCTCCGCGAACTTTCGGCCTTACGGCGCTTGGGTTGGTAGGCTTGAACCATCGAAGGCCCTTCATGTTTCGCGCGCTCGGCTGGCGATTCCCGTTGCGGCTTGCTCCGTTGTTTCATTTTATGGGCGAAGAACAAAGCGACCGCGGTGACGAGGGTCGCCAGCGTCAAGAAGAGCATAAGATTTGACATGAACGCAATCAGGCCTCTCATTGAAAGCCTCCACTGCGTTGCAAGGTGCCCCAGCTCATTTTGGAGCCACGCCATTCGTCGATAGCAGAAAGTATTGAAATCACGTCGATGAAAAGGGTATAAAAAATGCGTTGAATCGGTGCGATCAATATTAAACTCGGTTGCTCACGTTCGGACTGCAAACAGAAGGCCGAAACCGATGCGTCCAATAGGATCAGTTGCAACCACCACAACACAATCAGCTCTGGCACGCCAAAAAGCAAGCCACTTATGACGAACGCGCAGTGACCGCCGACATTTAGTAGGGGAAGCACCACAGCCTCGAACAGGAGGAACCATGCGCCGAGGCAACGCATCGGATTGAGCCGGGGATGCAAAAATGAGGATTTGCGTTTTGCCATGACCTGCAAAATCCCTCGCGACCAACGGTAGCGTTGCTTGACCAGATCGGTGAGACGGACTGGGCATTCGGTAGCTCCCTGCACCTCTCTGTCGTAGCGCACTCGCCACCCCGCCCCTAAGATTTTCAAGGTCATATCAAAAT
>JANLRI010000360.1:0-10246 GCA_031361565.1 Betaproteobacteria bacterium
GTTCCTGGCCTATGCGAAAGCCAATCCAGGTAAGTTGACCTACGCTACCGGCAACAGCACCGGCATACTTGCCATGGGTCAACTGGTACATTCCAACAAACTTGATTTGACTCACGTGCCATACAAAGGTGAAGCTCAAGCGGTCCTTGACCTCGTCGGCGGCAGAGTTCCGGTGATGTTCGCAACGCCCGCCATCATGCCGCAATTACTGAAAGAAAAATTCGTTCCTATCGCGGTGCTGCTGCCCAAACGTACGGGCGCGATGCCAGAAGTGCCAACTATGGTCGAGGCCGGTCAACCCTTGGTCAACATCATGCCTTGGGGCGGCTTGCTTGGACCGGCCAAGATGAACGCTGATTTAGTCGAGCGAATTTCGCGCGAGTTCGGTGGCGTAATGCGTCGGGCTGATGTGGGCGAGCAATATGAAAAACTCGGGCTTTTCCCTCAGCCGTCTAGCCCACTCGTCTTGGCTGATCAAATCAAAGATCAGCTCAATGTTTGGGGGAAAACCATGCGCTCGCTTGGGATGCCACTGGAATAAGGTTCGCGAAAAACACGATCAGGGTAAAATCAGCGCCCCGCCCACGCTCCCTTTCGGAGTTCGCGGCGCCTTGGGCAATCTGCGCAAGAGCAAATTTACCCCAGGATTTCCGTGTTCAAGAATCTCGTTATCTTTCGCCTATCGCCCAGTTGGTCCCCGAGCATCGCCACCGTCGAGAAAAACCTGGAGCCTCTACGCTTCCTCGAATGCTCTCCCTCGCAAGATAAGTCAGTCGGATGGATTGCCCCCAGAGCACTGGAGGACGGTCCGTTGATTGAAGCGGTCGCCGGCCAATGGATGTTGCGCCTCATGATCGAGGTCAAGGCTGTGCCCGCCAATGTCGTGCGCCGCATGGCCGATGAACGTGCGGCTCGCATCGAAGAGACTGAGGGTCGCAAACCAGGTCGCAAAGAGATGAAGGATCTGCGCGAGGAAACACGCATCAGTCTGCTCCCGCAAGCTTTCAGTAAACGCGGCGCCATTTGGGTATGGATTGACCCAAAGGCTCATCGCCTGGTCCTAGATGCGGGTAGCGACAGTCGTGCCGACGAGGTGGTGAGCGTCCTCAACAAATGCATTGAAGGCCTCGGAATGGTCCGCGTGCAGACTACGCTATCACCCGCGGTGTGTATGTCGACTTGGCTTACTGAACAAGAAGCTCCTTCGGGGTTTACGGTCGACCGCGAAACCGAACTCAAAGCCCACGACGATACCCAGGCAGTCGTGCGCTATAGCAAGCACGCTCTTGATATTGATGAGGTTCGAGGCCACGTTCAAAGTGGCAAGGTGCCGACCCGCTTGGCGCTCACCTGGGACGAACGAGTGTCATTGGTGCTCACAGACAAAATGCAAATCAAGAAAATCAAGTTTCTTGACGGGGTGTTCGATACGGATCGGACCCAGGACAAGGATGAACAGTTCGATAGCGATGTCGCCATAACAACGGCCGAGCTTGGTCGCCTGATCCCGGACCTTGCAGAAGCTCTGGGCGGAGAAATGATTTAGCGACTGCAATATGTCTTGCCGTCACGTAGCCAAAGGTCATGTTCGGGCCGAGGGTAATTCCTGCGGCCGGATAGTTTCCACCCATAACGCTTTCACGGTCATTGCCTACCGCATATAAACCTTCAATTACCTGGTCGTTATGATCGAGCACTTCACCCGTCACTGTGGTACGTAGGCCATCAAAAGTGCCCAGATCGCCCATGATGACTTTGAGAGCGTAAAACGGGGCCCGCAAGATCGGCGCAACACAGGGGTTAGGCTTATGGTTGGCATCGGCAAGATAGCGGTTAAACGATGTGCTGCCGCGTGCGAATTCAGGATCAACACCCTGTGTCGCGCCAAGGTTGTAATGGGTGATTGTCGAACGCAGACCTGTTGGGTCAATGCCCGCTCGTGCTGCTAGCTCTTCCAAAGACTTGCCCATCACCAGGTACCCATTCTTTATCAAACTTCCTAAGGGAACTGGGGCAGGTTTTGCATAGCCTAGACCGTATTTTTTAATGGTCGGCTGATCACAAATCAACCACATGGCTGTCTCTTTGCTTTCGCCATCTATTGCTGTGCAGGCTGCGATCATGGCTTCGCCCACGTCATGATAAGAATTGGATTCATTCGTGAAACGGCGACCGTTTTTCAGGACACCGATCACGCCCGGCTTGTAACGATCCAATAGATGAGGGAAAGCACCAAAGGTGCCGTCGCCATTTGGCACCTTCGAGATCGGCATCCAGGCCGAGGCTTGTTTAAATCGGGCTGAAAACTTGCCGCCGGCGGTCTCGGCCATGCCGATGCCATCACCCGTATTGCCGCTGGGCGTTGGCGAAAAATGCTCGCCACCCTGCTTTAAATGAGGGTAAATCTTTTCAATTCTTTTTATATCTTGAGGGAAACCACCACAGGCCAGGATCACACCACTTCGCGCTTTAAAAACAATTTCGCCCTTCAGTTCAGCATCAGGACCACCGCTCGCACGTACACCAACCACAAGCTTGCCCTCCTTCAACAGTTCCTTGGCGCAAGTGCTGGTGTAAATGGGGATGCCGAGATCCAGTGTGGCTTTGGCCAGGCGTGCCGCCAGTGCATTACCACTGGTCACCTTAGTACCTCGGCCATAAAGCATCAATTCCTTGAGATGATTCACGAGGCGTTTGGCCACATAGATCGCCGACGTCAAGGACTGTGTGGCTTGAAAGAAATGTTTCAAATCGGCGTTTGAAGAATTGAACATCATCCCGATAAACGTGATGGTCTTCAGCGGTGGACGCAGGCGCTTCATATGGGCACCAAGCTCCCGAATATCAAAGGGCTCGGCAAGGATGGAGCGGCCAATATCCACACCCCCTGCCACATCGGGGTGGTAGTCCGGATATAGAGTCGGGATGAACTTGACACAGGTTTCAGCCTCGAAAAAGTTGACCATCTCCGGGCCATTCTTCAGAAAAGTGTCTACGGCGGCTTCATCAAAAAACTGACCGGTTTCATTACGCATATAAATGCGAGCCGCGTCGAGGCTGTCCCTCACCCCTGCCTTTTTGGCGTGGACATTTCCGGGAATCCACAGCACACCACCCGACAATGCGGTCGTGCCGCCGAAAACAGCTTCCTTCTCAATGACCACAACATCTAGTCCATGCTTTTTGGCGGTGATGGCTGCCGACAGGCCGCCAGCCCCGGAGCCGACAATGACTAAGTCAGTTTCTACTGTAGTAATTGTCATGACTTTCCAATCTCATTGAACCCTGGACGTGGCACACTATCCATCAGCATCGCCGACATCGCACCATCCACCGCTAGCTCGGCGCCATTCACATAGCTCGCTCTGGTGCTCAACAAAAAAAGAGCGGCGTGCGCAATATCCGCAGGTTCACCAATTCTCTTGCTTGCGGTAATGGCGGCACGTTTCGCTTCAAAGCCTGGCTCTTCGTAGAACTTCTCAGACAAGGGAGTGCGTATCATGCCCGGACAAATGGTGTTACTGCGGATATTATCGAAGCCCCATTCCACACTCATTTGACGACTTAGCAACAGCACGCCGGCCTTGCTGGCGCTATAGGCACCACTGTTGGTTTGCGGAAAATTGGAAGCAATCGAGGCAATGTGAACAATACTGCCCCCACCGTTGGCTCGCATCTGCGCTGCAAATGCTCTGGCACACAATAAATAACCGGTGAGGTTCACACTCAGCACGGCGTTCCAGTCAGCAAGGCTGACCGCGTCGAGCTTGGCGGCCCGCAGAAAGCCGGCATTGTTGACAAGGCCGTAGCTAGGCCCGAGTTGTTCGAGTACTTGTTGCGCCGCCGCCTTAACCTCCGTCTCCAGACTGGTGTCACAAGCAAGTGCAATGGACGTTGCGCCAGCTTCTGAAAGATCGGCAGCGACGCGGCGTGCCTCCTCAATATTCCTATCGAGCAGAGCGACCTTAGCGCCCTCGCTCGCCAACTGTCGCGCGATTGCCGCGCCTATGCCACTTGCTGCACCCGTGACTACACAGACCTTGCCTTCAAGACTCAGCCAGCTCCGATCTATACTGATTTTCGACATGTTCATCCTGGCAAGCAAAGGTATAACTTAGCCTAGATCGCAATGACGGCTCTAGGCCGGTACCGCAGCCCGACCGGCCCGGGTTCGCGCGACAATTGTCTTCATAATCTGAGCCGTACCGTCACCAATTTGAAAGCCCAGAATATCCCTTAAACGCTGCTCCATTAAGCCACGGTCATAGCCCGCGTGACCATACATCAGAAGGCACTGGTGCACGCAATCATAGGCCAATTTCGGAGCCCACCACTTACACATCGCTGCTTCCGCGGTATGAACATGGCCATGATCTTTTAACCACAGCGTTTGCAAACACAACAAACGAGCTGCTGTCACCTGAGTATCGAAATCGGCAAGAGGGTGCGACACCCCTTGAAAGCTGGACAGCACACTTCCAAACGCCCGGCGCTGGGCAACATAGGCCCACGTTTCATCGAGCGCCGCGCGGGCGACAGCCAATACTTGAAGGCCAATTAAGGCCCGCGAAAAATCGAAGCCCTGCATAACTTGTACAAAACCTTTGCCCTCAGCACCCAACAAGTGATCCAGGGGAACACGCACATTGTCAAAGAACAGCGAGCCTCGGCCAATCGCTCGTTGACCATGACAATCAAATCGGTTTCTGGTCAAACCAGGCGTGTTGCTCGGAACCAGCAAGGCCGACACGCCCTTAGCGCCGGATTGTGGCGTGCCCGAGCGGGCAAACACCACAATGGCATCGGCTTGATCGGCCGCAGAAATAGAAGTTTTCTCACCGTTCAACACAAAATGCTCACCATCCACCGTGCCTTGAGGGCCTTGATGAGCGCCATGAGCACGTATCATTTTAAGTTGAAGGTTGGCCGCGTCAGAGCCGCCACGAGGTTCGGTCAAAGCGATAGCGACTAAAGCCTCGCCTCGAATCAAGCGAGTCAGCCAAGGCTGGACGACCTCAGGCTGACCAAAGCTGGCCAAGATTTGCCCGTTGAGCGAAGCCAGCAAATTAATGTAGGACAGGCTCAAGTCAGCCCGGGCAATCTCTTCGTGAATGACGCCAGCCGCGAGACTACCCAGGCCTAAACCACCGATCTCCAGGGCTCCGACACGGTCCGGCAGCTCTGGGGCAATAAAGCCCAAACCACCCATCTTAGCCATGAGATCACGATCTAGACGCCGGTCTTGATCGCGAGCTAAAAACCCTGGGGCGATTTGTTCGGAGGCGAAGCGCTTTGCCTGTTCAGCTAGAGCGACTAAGTCGTCGTTCAGATAGGGATTCATAGTGCATACTTTCGAAACGTAGATTGATACTTTAGTTAAATAATATAGCAATATATTGTTGTATTTGAAAGCATTATCGACCCTTCATCCACTTGAACACACTCTTGTTCAAACTCAAGTTCATCGATGATAACCTTTAAATATCAAGATTTATCTAAAAATGAACTCGTGAATTGCTTGATGATCAGGCTGCATCAATGTGCAACCATGTTGCACAAAACGAGCCTATTGACGAGCCTATTAAACTGCGCACTGTTGCAACCCATCGTCGCACCAAGCTTGTCTCATCAACAGCGCCTGGGTACAAGGTCTGGTCAAAGGATGCTCAGCCCAAAATGAATGGCGGAACCGATCGAGATCGCACGAGCGATCCGCTTTTTAGCCTCAGACGAGGCCAGTTTCATTACCGGGACGACCTTGAGCGTCGACGGCGGGTGGACGGCCTTTGGAGCGGCGTAATGCGTGCAGACTTTTACTGCTCTCCTTCTTCACTTATTCCTTAGGTGTAACCCCTTAGCAAAGCGCTAGTCGAGCGTGCATTAAGATGTGACCGCAAGCGGAGATCAACACGTTAAAAAATGGTAAAACTGCGAGCCTTCGATTGGCCCGAAGTCAGTATTTATCAATCTTTCGTTTTTAGTTATAGGCTTGAAACGCGCAGCGTTTCAAGAATTTTCAATGAGGAGACTTTCAATGACCGTGATTTTCAAACATTTAATAGCTGCGATTCTCGCAGCCTCAGCCATCGCCGTGACTAGTGCAGTCACGGCACAAGAGATCAACCTCAAGTTTCAGCACATTTGGCCTGCCGCTGGCGCCACCCCCCTTCAAACCATTACGCCCTGGTGCAACAAGGTTGCTGCCGAGTCCAGCAACAAAATCAAGTGTCAGTTGTTCGCGTCGATGTCGGCAGGTGGTACACCCCCTCAACTCGTGGACCGTGTCAAAGACGGTGTTGATGATCTCGTCATGACCTTGCCAAGCTATACAGCCGGTCGGTTCCCAAGTCTGGAAGTGTTCGAACTTCCATTCATGACCAACCAAGCCGAAGCTGCTTCCAAAGCAGCCTGGGAGTATGCCCAAAAGTATTCGCTCAAAGAGTTCCCCGGAACCAAGCTTCTGGCCGTTTGGGTCCATGACGAAGGCTACATCCACACCGCGGGCAAGCAGGTCAAGACCATGGCCGACTTGAAAGGCATGAAAATTCGCTCACCTCATCGCTCTGGCTTAAAGATGCTTAATACTTTGGGCGCATCAGCAGTGGCGATGTCGGTTCTTGGAGTGCAAGACGCGATCAGCAAAGGAACCATTGACGGCGCCATGGTGCCATGGGAGGCCGCTGCGGATTTCCGAATTGGTGATGTCGCTAAATTTACAACTGAGACTCCTCAATCCCGTCCGGCCTTGTATACAGGCGTTCTCGTGTTCCTGATGAACCAGGCCAAGTACGACGCCCTGCCCGCTGACCTCAAGGCCGTGATTGATCGCAACAGCGGCGCGCAGTTGTCCAGCGCATTCGGTAAGCGCTGGGACGAAAGCTTGGCGCCGGCCAAAAAGGCTCTTCTGGCAAAAGGTAATCAAGTGTATGTATTGCCCGAAGCAGAGGTTGATTCGTGGATGAAGACTGTTGCACCGGTGACTGATGAGTGGCTGGTCGATGCAGAAAAACGCGGTCTACCTTCAAAAGCCATGTTGCAGGATGCTCGTGACTTACTCAAAAAATATAAGTAAGTGTCCATGGGAGGCTCGGCTAATGTATCGATACCTCCCCAATGTAACGATATGGCTTTGAACGACGCCCCGTGCAGGTATTCGCATGAAAATTATTTTATGAAATTGCACAAATGAAGGCGTTGCTTCGACGTATCTCTCTATTCGCAGCGGTGGCGGGTGGATTAATTGCCCTCGCCGTGGGTCTCATGACGGTATACAGCGTTGCCCAGCGCGCAATCATCACAAAGCCGCTCGCGGGCGATATCGAATTAGTGCAATTCGGGATCGCGCTTTCTATCTCGCTCTGTATCGCGTGGTGCCAGCTCCATGGCAGCAATATTATTGTCGATTTCTTCACTCAAAAAGCCGCGCCAAAAACCAATCGTTGGCTAGACGGCCTGGGCTGTATATTCATGGCGCTCATGTACGGCGTATTGTCAGTGCGCACTCTCTATGGTGCAATTGCGGTCCATAGCGCTCACGAAACCTCCCCGACCCTAGATCTACCCATGTGGTGGACTTACGCCTGCTTAGCCCCTGGCCTGGCTCTAGCTTGTGTCGTCGCAATGACTCAAGCCTGGATGCACTTTTCCCAACAAGACATGATCAGCTTAACCGGCACCACTTCCGATGATTTGACGGAGGTGCAACGATGAGTTCAATGACAATGACCCCCACCGCCATTGGCCTACTCATGTTCGCGGGCATGCTGGTGCTTATGGCGATCCGAATTCCGATTGCTGCAGCGATGTTTGTCCCGGGCGCACTAGGCTACTGGGCGATGACTAACCATAGTGCGCTACTGAATGTCCTCAAAGGCAGCTCGGTTGCGCGTCTCACCTTGTATGACTTGAGCGTGATTCCTCTGTTCTTGCTGATGGGGCAATTTGCCACCCAAGGAGGCCTCAGCCGCGCCTTGTTTAATGCTGCGGCGGCCTTCGTTGGACACGTGCGCGGAGGCCTCGCCATGGCCTCAATTTTCGCTGCAGGTGCTTTTGGCGCCGTCTGCGGCTCTTCGGTTGCCACAGCAGCGACCATTACTCAGGTCGCTTATCCAGAGATGAAGCGTCTGGGCTACAAGGGGAGACTTTCCACGGCGACACTTGCAACGAGTGGTACCTTGGGCATCTTAATTCCGCCCTCAGTGCCCTTGGTGGTCTATGCGATTTTGACTGAACAAAGTATCGGAAAACTCTTCGCTGCAGCCATGGTTCCAGGTATTCTGGCGATGCTGGGCTACGTAGCGGTAGTGGCCTTAATTTGCAAGCTAAAGCCCGATCTTGCTCCTGCTGCTTTGCCTCTCGCGTGGCCTAAGCGCTGGAGTGCCTTGCTTGGCGTCTGGCCCATCATGACCATTTTTGTCGCCGTTTTTGGCGGTATTTATGGCGGAATATTTTCGCCAACCGAAGGCGCAGCCGTGGGTGCGGTGCTGACCCTTGCCGCCGCCGTCATCAACCGCGAAATGAGTTGGTCCGCACTTTGGAAAAGTTGCACCGCCACGGCCGAAACGAGCGCGATGGTCTTCCTTATTTTCCTCGGTGCCGACATGATGAATGCCGCCCTAGCCATTACTCAAATGCCCGCTGCAGTCGCCGAATGGGTGACGGGACTGCATATCTCCTCTATTTTCATTATTGCTGCAATCTTGGCGATGTACATCTTGCTAGGCTGCGTGATGGATGAGCTGTCCATGTTGCTACTCACAATTCCTGTGATTTTTCCAGCGGTCATGAGCTTGGAGATCTATGGTCTCGCCCCTGAAATGAAGGCGATTTGGTTCGGCATTCTGGTGTTGATGACCGTAGGTATCGGTATGATTGCGCCGCCCGTAGGATTGAACGTCTATGTCGTCAACAATCTGGCCAAGGACGTACCCATGAACGAAACCTATAAAGGCGTGTTCCCGTTTCTTGCTTGGGATTTGATCCGTGTCGGGCTCATGCTTGCCTTTCCAATACTGAGCCTTGGCTTGGTTAAACTACTCTTTACAAGGTAAACCTCTCGAATCGATTTAGCGTCGATTTCAATGTGTAACGCCTAAAAAAAAGGGAATTTATGGGCTTGGATTTTTCGGCTAAAGCGGCGGCACTTTGGCTGCATCAACGCAAAGTATCTCGAGCTCCTTTTGCAGCGCTAAGCGGCATCCACCTACCGCCTACAATGAACCAAGCCTACGATGTGGCGGACCAGTTCGTAAGGCTGTGTTGTGCTCACCAAAACGCCCGCCAGGTGGGCTACAAGATCGCCCTCACTACGCCGCAAATGAGAGCCTTCGTTGGGTACAGCGACTCCGTCGCAGGCTCGGTTCTTTCAACGGCAACATACACCAGTGGTGCGCCAATAAGCACAAGCCAATTTGTACGGATGGCCTTCGAATGCGAGATCGCATTTTTGGTGGCCCGCGAAGTCACGGCACAGGATGCTTCATCCTCGACCAGCATCGCCAACTGTATCGAGGCAGCCGCTCCCGCCTTTGAATTGGTTGACGACCTCAACGCTGATTACTCAGCTTTTGGTAAGGACGATGGAGCAACGCTAAAAAGCTTGGCCGCAGGTAATGCCTGGAACCATGGTGTCGTCCTCGGGCAATGGAAGCGGGATTGGCGCAGCATCGATCTGGGTGCCCTTCATGGCCAGGCCTTTATCAATGGCGCGCTGCAAGGCGAAGGTTACGGCCGCGATGTACTCGGTCACCCTTTAGAAGCAATGTGTTGGATCGCCAATCATCTTCTCGCACGCGGAAAATCGTTGAAGCCTGGTGAATTTGTGATCACGGGAAGCTTGATCACCAGCAAGTTCCCTAAGCCTGGGGATTCAGTGCGCTACCTCGCCGCAGAGCTCGGCGAAGTTTCAATGACGGTCACGGCGTAGGCCAGAATCTAGGCGCAGAACAAGCGCCGACACTTCCTAGCTTAAGCAGGCACCAGCATCCCCCGTTGAACCGCTTCGCGCGCACCAATGCTTTCAAACCAGCGTTTGACATTAGGGAACTCGGCCAAATCAACTTTGTGCCAATCATTTCGGGCAACCCACGGATAGGTTGCAATGTCTGCGATCGAGTATTCCCCGGCTAAAAACGGCGATTGACCCAGTCGTTTATCCATCACGCCATAGAGTCGCTTGGTCTCGTTATGGTAGCGCTCGACGCCGTAGGGAACCTCCACTGGAGCCGCCCGCATAAAGTGATGGGTT
>JANLRI010000372.1:0-5467 GCA_031361565.1 Betaproteobacteria bacterium
GAAGCGCGTGGATAAGTAGGGGTCGCGCCGAGCTCCCAACCGCTAAGTCAGAAACTCGGCTAACCGCTATCTTTTTTCAGCACCTCAGCACCGAATCAATCAAGCCCCGTCTCTCGCGGGCCTTGCCGTATGACCTCTCTCTCACACTGCCTCTTACAAAATGCCTGTCTCCTGGCCGGCGGATTTGCGGTGTGGCA
This sequence comes from Betaproteobacteria bacterium, assembly GCA_031361565.1. Classification (GTDB taxonomy): domain Bacteria; phylum Pseudomonadota; class Gammaproteobacteria; order Burkholderiales; family Burkholderiaceae_E; genus JAPOKJ01. The sequence goes on from JANLRI010000372.1 coordinate 198, forward strand.
GGCGTTCCCTGGAATACTTTCCAGAGCGACGCTTTGCCGAGTACCTCATTGCCTTTTTGGCAGGGGCTCGCGTATTTTTTCGCGTGGACTCGTCATGGGCTGTACCTTATTGGAAAGGCCTCGCAAAGTGTTGCTAATACTGACCGATGGCCGGGTGACGGACCTTAGACGGTCGTTCAGTTCGTTCCGGGCACTTGCACTATAAATTTTAAGACTGAAAAACATCCTTGAAATCGCCTGCTTTACTCGTTCTTGGTGCGGGAATCGTATCGTCCCTGCACACCGGTAAAGTGCCGGCTGCACTGACCTTGATTCAAGCGGAATTTGGGATGAGCTTGGTGGCGGCAGGCACCTTGATTTCGCTTCTACAAATGTCCTCGGCCTGCATTGGCTTGTTTGGTGGTGCACTGGTGGATCGCTTCGGGCATGCACGAAGCATGTTTGCAGGTTTGCTCTTACTTGGCGTGGGCAGCGTTTGGGGAGGCTTTGCCGACAGCGCGTACGCTCTGCTCGCAAGTCGCATGCTTGAGAGTATTGGTTTAGTGTTTACGGTGCTCCCTGGCCCGAGTTTGATGCGCGAAAAAGTCGCACCAGCGCGCCTGATGGTTTGGCTGGGATGGTGGAGCGCCTACATGCCGCTCGGGATGGGGATCGGCCTCTTGCTGGTTCCCTTAGCGCCAAACTGGCGTTTTGCTTGGTTCGTGATCGCCGCAATTAGTTTTGCGTGGGCGATTGGGGTTGCTTGGGTGTTGCTGCGCGCGGAGCTCGGCGCTTTTCATACGCAAGATTCCTCTCAAAGGAGTTCGACAGGCGTCGCTAGGAATGGCGAAGATATTGACACTAAAAGCGACACGAAGGGCGACCCAAAGTGGCGTCCCAAGAGTGGCGGCAACCCACGGCCAAGCAGCATGGTGAACAATGCGCGCCGCACCATCAGTAGTTGGGGGCCTTGGCTGCTGACCTTAGGGTTTTGTTTTTATGCCGCGCAATTCATGGGAGTGTTTGGTTTTTTGCCGACAATCTTTAAAGAGGCCGGCGTGTCGGCCGCCCTTGCAGGCGTGTTAACCAGTATCGGTGTTTTGGCCAATGCCTGGGGTAATGTGCGCGGTGGCAAAATGGCACAAGCGGGGCGGCCCATTGATGGCACGATTTTGAAATCTGCGGTTGTAATGATTGTCACGGCTTGGCTGATTTTTGCTGCGCCATTAAATTTGGTGCTTGCGTCCGTGCTAGAAGGCGAACGAGCCACCCATGCGGACTTCTGGTTACGCTACTGTGCCGTGCTCTGGTTTTCCGCCGCCGCCGGGCGAATCCCGGCCAGTTTCTTTAACCTCAGCAACCGTTTCGCGCCCGGCCCCGAGGTGGTCGCAACCACGGTCGGCTTTATGCAACAAGGCGGCGCCGTGGGGCAGCTTATTGCACCGGTGTTGATCGCATGGGTGGTCACCCAAACCGGTACATGGAGCTACACCTGGTGGGTGACGGGCTCATTCGCACTGGTCCTGATGGGCTTCGCCCTCGCGATCGGACGGGAGCTAAGGCGCCGCGCTTGAAGCGTCGGCTTCGGCCTCGGGCCATAGCCGCGGAAAAAGAAAACGCAAGGCGTGTTGCGGTAGGCCGAAGCGCACCTTGCCCTGGGGCGAATCCGATTGAAGCAGGCCGCGTTTGACCAGTGCCCCGAGTGCGTCCGTCGCGCTACGCTCACTCATGCTAAGCATGGCTTTGAATTCGCCCCGCGCGATTTCTTCGCCACTCAAGAAGAGGTAGTGCAAGGCCCGCAAAGATTCTTGCCGGACGCCAAGCTTGACCACGTTCGCTTCGAAGCCGAGACACGCTTCAAGCCGCGCTTTCATGGATTCGAGGTCGAGTAAGTCGGCCATGAAGCTCACCTGATCGATACATATATCCAATACGTAGTCGACCCAGGCCACCAGCGCAATTTCGCTTAAATTACCGCGCCCATCCAGATCCCCTTGGCGGGGTTGGTCGGCGTTGGACAAGACTTGGTAATACTGCTCGGTGTTGCGGGCAAAGCCACGTAAGGGCGACCATAGGCCTCCGGTATAACCCAAAGCACCTAGCACTAGATGGGTATGTAGCCGCATGACGCGCCCATTACCCTCTACGAAGGGATGAATCCAACCCAGCCGCTGATGCGCTGCCGCCATGCCAACCAATGCGGCTTCGCCACGCCGCACTCCACCATAAAAACTCGACCAACGCTCAAGAAATGCGGGCACACTCTTGTACGATGGCGCTATATGTCGGCCCACTTCCACCTCGCTTTGGCGCCACTCGCCGGGCAAAATGGGCTCGCCTTCAGGAGTCTGCCGATCGGCCTCAGGAAGCCGCGTGAATAGTTCTCGATGAATCTCTTGTACTGCGCTGGCTGAATACAGCGTCGTAGGCTGCCTTGCGTAACGTTGCTCCAAGGCTTCTTCAGCTTCAATATGAGCAACCGCCAGCCGCTGCTTGGCTGCCAGCACGGCATTCTGAGAATAGTCTTTACGCAAGGCCTGTGCGATTTCCATCGGACGAGTGTGTTGACCCTCGATGCGATTGGTGTAGTACGAGTTCATGCTACGCAACAGTGAGCGCAATTCGGCTGGTACACGGGTTGCAGCCAACGCAGAAGCGAGCCGCGAGAGGTCATGCGCTTTGGCCAAAAGTGGGGCCAAGCGCGCCTCAGCAGGTAGTAAAGGCTCAAATGGATGCGGCTCGTTATAAATGCGCCTATTTTGCCAAGTTTTTGGCGTTTGTAAACCTTTGATTTAGTGGCTATTTAAGGTATTTTTGCCAAGAGTTTTGCGTACCTTTATGCCAACTTACTGATCGTCTCCCAGCAGCTTCTTAGCCTGCTCGGTGCTCAAGGAAGTGGCATCGAATGGCGCATGTGCAGTATTCACCCGACGCCTGCGGCTAAGTACCCAGGCCAGGCTACCCCCAGCCAACAGCGCAAACGGGCCGCCCCATAGCAAATAGGTCGAGCCCTTCACTTCGGGTTTGTAGAGTACAAAATCTCCATAGCGCGCCACCAGATAGTCTTTGATTTGAGAATCGCTTTTACCCTGACGAATCTGTGCCTCCACCTCGTTGCGAAGATCGCGAGCGAGATCGGCATTGGAGTCGGCCAGGGTTTGATTTTGGCAGACTAGGCAGCGCAATTCATGCCCAAGTACCTTGAAGCGTTCTTCAACTTGGAGGTCGGTCATGGGGCCGGTTCCCGGTTGAGTTTATCGAGGATTGGGAGAAGCTCTTGTTCGATGCTTTGAACGGTAAAGGGGCCGATTTGCTTGAAGCGAATTTGGCCTTTCTTATCGATCAAAAAGCTCTCCGGTGCACCGTACACGCCAAGATCGATGACGGCACGGCCCGGTTGATCCAAAATGACCGTGGCGAAAGGATTGCCATGCTTGCCTAGCCAGGCTTGCGCGGCTGAGGGAGCATCTTTCCAGGCGAGTCCAATAATGGGTACTGTTTTTGCAAGCGCCAATTGATTGAGTAAGGGGTGCTCCGTGACGCAGGCTGCACACCAGGAGCCCCAAACGTTGAGCAACCACACCTTGCCCTTCATGCTTTCTGACGACCAAAGCTCCGGGCTGGCCTGGCCTTCGATGAGCGTCGGGAGTTTGAGGGCCGGCACGGGCTTGTTGATCATGACCGAGGGCAGGACGCGCGGGTCTTTGTCCAGCCCCTTCAATAAAAAATAACCCAGACCAACAAAGATTAGTAAGGGCAGGGCGAAGCGTAGGATTTTACTCATGTGGGCTTTGCCAAGTTGCCCATTCCTGCGCCTGCCCCTACTACTGCTCCGGCTCCGGCGCCCGCGCCTGATTCAACCAACTTAGTACGGCGGTAGCGCTTGTCGGCCACGGCCAAGAAGCCGCCCATGGCCATGAGAATGCAAGCGATCCAAATGTAGTTGATGAAGGGCTTGACACTGATTCGTAAGGCCCAGGCTTGCTCGCCGACAGGCTCACCCATCGAGAGATAAAAGTCGCGGGTGAGGGTGCGATGAATGGCCGCTTCGGTCATGGCCTGCTTGCCGGCACGGTACACGCGCTTTTCGGGTTCCATTATGAAGTTTTTGCCGTTGTCGGGTACATGGGTAATGCTAAAGCGACCGCGGATGGCGTCGTAGTTGGCCCCTTTCGTGTCTTGCAGGCTTTCAAACTTGAGGCGGTAGCCGGAGATCTCGGTGCTTTGCCCAACGCTTAAGCGCAACTCTTTTTCGCTTTCGTAGGATTTGACTAAGGTGACACCCAGCACAAACACTGCAATGCCTAAATGTGCCAGATGCATGCCCCACACTGAAAGCGAGTGAACACGAAAGCGCGCCAAGCTGAGCTTGCCATTATGGCCGCGCAACAAGGCCAGCGTAGTGACGACCACCGATGCGGCAATCCAGAACCCGAGGCCAAGACCGATGCTGACTAGAGGGCGAATGCGTTCGCCGCCCGTGACCATTCCAACCAACGCCGGGGTGACCAGTGCTGCCATCACGGTGACCCCTAGAGCCCAGCGTAGTTGCGTGGCCACTTCAGCAACACTGCCACTGCGCCAGCGGGTTACTGGCCCCACCGCCATTAGAAACAGCAAGGGTGCCATCAAAGGATAAAACACTGAATTGAAGTAGGGCGGGCCGACCGAGATTTTGCCCTTATCAAGAATGTCGAGAATGAGAGGGTAGAGCGTGCCGAGTAGCACGGCGGCCAAGGCCACCAACAACAATATGTTATTAGCAAGCAGCATGGATTCACGCGACATCAGGCCATAGGATTGATCGCTGCCGCGAATCATTGGTGCGCGCCAAGCGTAGAGCATCAAAGCTCCGCCGATGACGATGCCGAGGAAAATTAAAATGAACACGCCTCTGCTTGGGTCGGTCGCAAAGGCATGCACGGAAGTCAATACGCCAGAGCGAACCAGGAAGGTGCCCAGGAGACTCAAGCTGAAGGCCAGCAAGGCGAGCAGCACGGTCCAGGTTTTGAATAGGCCGCGTTTTTCGGTGACGGCGAGGCAGTGAATCAAGGCGGTGGTGACGAGCCAGGGCATGAAGGAGGCGTTTTCGACGGGGTCCCAAAACCACCAGCCGCCCCAACCTAATTCGTAGTAGGCCCAGAACGAGCCCAGGGCGATACCGAGCGTGAGAAAGCACCAAGCAATCGTGGTCCAAGGCCGCGCCCAGCGTGCCCAGGCGGCATCAAAGCGCCCGCCGAGCAGGCCTGCCACCGCGAAGGCAAAAGCGACCGAGGTGCCGACATAGCCCA
>JANLRI010000386.1:0-4352 GCA_031361565.1 Betaproteobacteria bacterium
GGATCAATCGGCGAAGGAGGGGCACCGCGCTTGGCAATCTCTTCGCCAACGTCTAGCAACAAATCTTCCCGAAAGCGACTTGCCACCAGTTGTACTCCCATGGGCACCGTACCATTCATCCCTGTCGCGACTGCGAGACCCGGCAGGCCCATGAAGGGCAGACCGACCTGAGTCACCTGGGCACGCCAAACTCGTTCGTAACTTGCGGCGTCTTTGAGATCCAAATCATCTGGAAAGGGTGCTTCACCACTAACCGGAATCAGGAGCGCAGAATAACCCGACAGGAACTGCTCCCAGTTGCGTAACAAAGTCGCCCGGCGCAGCAAAATTGCGGAGTATTCGCGCAGTTCGAGACCGCGCACATGATCGGCCTGACCCCGCAGCGCCGCCAAGGCACCAGGGTCACCTTCCTTTTCAGCCGCAGCCAACATTCCTTCAAAACCATCACCCAACCAAAGCTTCACCTGCAAGCTGGCGGCCTCGGTAAAAGCGGGCGTGTTATCGACCTCCTCAACCACATAGCCGGCATCGCGTAAGCGAGCGGCGGCGTCCTGCAAAGCGGCAAGCACTTCGGCGCTGACCTGCAGGCCGTCAGGGGCGAAACAGAGTGCAACCTTCTTCGCGCGCGCAGGCCCCACAAGCGGTACGGGTACCCACCAAGGATCACGCAAATCTTGAACCGCGAGCACTTCAAGCGCCAAACGGAGATCAGCGATAGTGCGACCAATCGGGCCGGAGACGGCCGTCAATTGCGGGCCTGCAGCGCGATCCCCCACAGTCGCGTTGTAAGCTGCAATCCGGCCTAGCGTTGGACGTAGGCCATGCACCCCACAGGCGTAGGCTGGGTAACGAATCGAGCCTGCGATGTCGGTGCCATGAGCCAAATGACCAATTCCGGAGGTCACCGCCGATGCCGCGCCCCCTGAGGACCCCCCCGGCGTGATGGAGCGATCACGCGGATTAAAGGTGTGGCCATGCAGTAAGTTATTCGTAAACCAGCGATAGGAGAATGCAGGGGTGTTAGTGCGCCCGATAATGACTGCACCCGCCTTCAGAAAAGCGTCCACGACCGGGCTGTTCTCTTTGGCGATGACCTCTTTTTGGAGAGTCACACCATTCGTAGTGGCGAAGCCCGCCTGATCAAGATTGACCTTGACAGTAATGGGCACCCCCGCCAACAGCCCAACGTCTTCGCCCGCAGCGATGCGCTTGTCCAAGTCCGCAGCTCGCTTCAGAACCGCTGCGGGATCGCTTTGAATCACCGCATTGATTCTTGGGTTGACCTGCTCGCAGCGCGCGAGCGCGACTTGCGCTGCCTCGGTTGCTGAGAGGGTGCGATTGCGAACACGAGCGGCCAGCTCACATGCAGATAGACGCCAAATTTCAGACATTGCAATGTTTCACTTCAAGATCAGACACAGAACTACTGACTCACAATACGTGGCCAACGCAAGCGCAACATGCGCATCTTCAAAACAGCGCGTAACCGCCGTCAATCAAGAAAGTATCGCCCGTGTGATAGGTCGAGGCATCGCTTGTAAGGTACACCGCGATACCGCCAAAGTCTGCGCCCGTCCCCCAGCGTCGCATCGGGATACGGGGCATGACGTTACTGACGAACTTTTCATTACCGATGCTCTTAGAAGTCATATCGGTTTCAATCCAGCCCGGCAAGATAGAGTTTGCGCGAATACCATGGCGTGCAAACTCCACCGCCAAGGCGCGCACCATGGACACCATTGCCCCCTTGGTCGCAGCATAATGTTCGGAGCGGGCCGCACCCTCAATGGCCGCCAGTGATGCCGTGCCAACCAAGGTACCTCCACCACCACGCTCAACCATATGGCGAGCCGCAGCACGCATGGTGTAGAAGGCGCCATCGAGATTGACTCTCATGACCCGGTTCCATTCCTCGCTCGTCATTTCAGTAAACGCCTTCACGCCTTTGCCCGAAACACCCGCGTTAGCGAAGCAGGCGTCCACCCGGCCAAGCTTCATGAGTGTTGCGGCAAACGCCGCCTCAACGGCCTGCTCATCGCCCACATCGCATTGCAGAGCAAGTACCTTACCGCCCAGGCTCTCAAGTTCGGCTCGCGCTTTCTCGTTCTTCTCGACATTGGTGCCCCAAATGGCGAGCGTTGCGCCAGCCTCGGCCAAGGCTTTCGCCATACCTAAACCAATGCCGGAATTGCCGCCGGTAATCAAGGCGACTTTGCCTTTGAGATCAAACAAGTTGTAGGCCATAAAAACTCCTTAGTTGACGTCCACTTTAATCGCTTTTAAGAGCGCCGCCCAGCTCTTCGTTTCGTTTTCGATGAACCTGCCGAAAGCCTCGGGCGTGCCCGTCGCGGGATCGACACCTTGCGCCACGAGCTTGCCTCTGACTTGTGAGTCTTGCAAAACATTGCGCAACTCTAGATTCAGGCGACGCACAATATCGGGAGGCATATTGGCCGGGCCAATCAAGCCATACCAGGTAGACATGTTGTAGCCAACAACACCCGCTTCGGCAAGGGATGGAATTTGAGGGGCTGCCGCAGACCGTTTGGCCGTGGTAACTCCCAGGGCCTTAAGCTTTCCATTCTGAATGAAGGGCAATGCCGTGGGTAAGTTCGGAAAACTCATGGCCACTTGCCCGCTCAAAAGATCCGGCAACAAACTGCCCGTCCCTCGATAGGGTATATGCACCATGTAGATTCCGGTGAGTTGTTTGAAGAGCTCACCGGACAGATGCACCGAGGCGCCGCCGCCCGAAGACGCAAAATCGAGCTTGCCTGGATTGGCCTTCGCAAACGCTACCAGCTCTTTGACACTGTTGAACGGTGAGCTGGCTGGCACTACTAAGACGTTCGGTGCGCTCAGCACTTGGCCAATGGGGGTGAAGTCCCTTACAGGATCGTACTTCGCTTCCTTGTAGAGCGAAGGATTCACGGCATGCCCAATCGAAGTGAAGAAAATCGTGTAGCCATCAGGTGCCGCACGCTGCACAAGATCGGTCGCGATATTGCCATTGGCCCCCGCACGGTTCTCGACGACAATGGATTGACCTAAACGCGGTCCCATTGACGCAGCAAGAATTCGGCCCACACCATCGGCCGTGCCACCCGGGGTGAAGCCGACAATTAGCCGAATCGGCTTGTCCGGATACGCAGCTTGACTCAATTGCGGTACTGCCAAGGACAACACGGCCACAGCGCAAAGCAAGCCTCTTAGATAAGATCCGAACATTCGTTTTTTCCCAAGCTAAACTGGAACCTCCGCCCAGTTTGGCCGTTGGTTTTGGATCAAGCACATCATAAGCGGTCGGACAAGAATTTGACAATCGCAAAAAAATCGAACATCAGCCGCACCGTCTCGCGAGGCTGCTCTTGCTGCACCCAATGCCCGGCTCCGGGTACTAAGTGGCAGCCCCGCATATCCGTGCATCCCGAGCCTTGCATGCGCTCAAATTCGCCCGGCTTTTGATAAACACCCCAATCACTGGCACCTGCGATATAGCAGGAGGGCACATCGATAGTGCGCCCGCTGAACGCACGTAGCTCATTGATCAAATTGCGATCTGTCCCGCAGCGGTACCACTGTAAGCCCCCTTGAAAACCGACCCTGGCGTATTCAGCGGCATAGACCGCAAGCTCTTGCTCGGGCAACCATGCACACGCCGCAATGTGTTGCGCATTCGGCATATAGGGCACAACCGTTTTCGGCATGGTTTGTGCATCGTCCATCACATAGTAGGTCGGAAGCTTGGCCAACTCTGGCGCGGTCCAGCCCGCTAGTGGCGCGGGACGGTTGCCCGCCCAGTCGGCGCTCTTGGCATGATAGTAGGCTCGAAGAAAGTCATGCAGGCCTTGCTCGGCATTCAGCATGTCAGTATTCGCCGCAGGAGTTGAGTAATACCACTGATAGTGCTTACGTGGCCTTGATAAGGCGCGCAAATCTTCATGAATTGTCGTTGCGATCGCAGGGCCCGGTGGACCACCAAACGGTGCACTCATCATCACCAGGGATTGAAAGATCTCTGGATGAATTAAGGCACACCAAGCAGCCAGGGGTGAACCAAAGTCATGACCCACCACGCTGTGAACCGAGCGCAGGCCGAGCGCCTTCACGAGTGCAACCGCGTCCTTTACCAAGTGCGCCATGCGAAAGCTGGCGACGTCTCCCTCGTAGCGAGCGTCCCACCCGGTCGTGCGCCCATAGCCGCGTAAATCGGGCGCAATCACGTAGTAACCCGCGGCCGCCAGGTCGGGCATGACCTTGCGCCAACTATAGGCAAGCTCGGGAAAACCATGCAGCAGCAGAACGCAGGGCCGGCCCGGCTGTTCGAATCCTGCCTCGAGCACATGCATGGT
>JANLRI010000406.1:0-2734 GCA_031361565.1 Betaproteobacteria bacterium
CCTCGACCACCTGGGTTAACACATCTTTTTCCTGCTGAGCAAAACCTTTAACCGCCTCCACCAAATTAGGGATAAGGTCGGCCCGTCGTTTGTACTGATTAAGCACCTCGGCCCAGGATGATTTCGTACCTTCATCAGCCACTTGAATTTCGTTATAACCACAACCGGATAGGAACACAGCCGAGCCTGTCAAAAGCACAAGCATGACCTTTTGAAACATTGTGTGTAAGCGACCAGCAAAAGAAATTGACAACATGGGATCTCCTCAAATCAGTTCATACAAGATGGTAGCAAGCATACCCGAATTCAAGAGTTCCAAAGTGTTGCCGGCGGCATACGGTGTGGCGCTTAGTGTCGCCCTGCTGGGTAGTTTGTCGAGCCACACGGCACAAGCCATTGAGGCACCGACCAGCGTGTCGAGTCCGAACATAGGAGAGCGCTTGCGCTCAATCCAGGCTTCGCAAATTGACATCTGGAATGCGTCCGCGTTTGAAGCCTACGAGAAGAACAAGCACGGCTCTGCTTCGAGGCTCTTTATGAACGCCGCTAGAGCCGGCGACTTGAGCGCTAAATACAACTTGGCCAGTATGAAAATTCGCCAAGAAACAACTCTTATTAGCCTGGGGCAGGCATTGAGTTGGACCAAGCAAGCAGCCCACAATGGCTTAGCGCCCGCTCAATTCTCTTACGGGCTTCTACTTGAGATGGGGCAATATCTCAAGCAAGATCTCGGCGCATCAACGAGCTGGTTTGAAAAAGCGGCCAAGCAGGGGCACCAGGAAGCGGCTCTGGCGCTCGCGACCGCATGCTTTCTTGGGCGAGGACACCCACTTGATTATCAAAAGGCTGCGCTCTGGTATGAGAAGGCGGCTGAGGCCGGAGAGGTCGCGGCTCAATACTCCCTTGCCTCAATGTATTTGACGGGTTTGGGGGTCAAGCTTGACCTTGAGTCGGCGCTACTTTGGTTCAGAGCTGCCGCACGTCAAGGTGATGTCGTTGCCAAAGAACAGGCGCGCATCATCGCCAAGCGTCTGGCCACGGAGCCCCGATCATAAAAATTTTATGGGCAATATCTCGAGAGGGTAAAGTAGCGCTTGTTACTTCAAATCACAGAGTAAACACAATGAACTCCATACCTGTTCAAACGAGCAAGGCTTCACTGCAGCCCAGCGCCATCACGGACTTACCGATAGCCGACTTACGACGTGACTACAAGATGGCCAGCTTAGTTGAAGCGGAGGTGTCTAAAGACCCGATCACTCAATTTGGCCGGTGGTTTGAAGCGGCGCAGAAGGCCGATCTTCTCGAACCCAACGCGATGACCTTGGCAACGGTCACGCCAGACGGTAAGCCGTCCGCAAGGATCGTTCTACTCAAGGGCTTTGATCAAAACGGATTTTGTTTTTATTCGAATTATGAAAGCCGCAAAGGACGTGAACTCGCAGCGCATCCCCATGCCTGTCTCGTGTTCTTATGGCAGGAGCTTGAGCGCCAGGTCCGTATCGAAGGCAGAATCACCAAGTTGAGTGCCGCGGAATCAGACCTCTACTTCCAGTCCCGCCCCTTGAGTAGCCGCTATGGAGCCCTCGCCTCGCCGCAGAGTCAAGTGCTTGCGGATCGACAAATATTGATCGACAAAGAAGCCGTGCTAAGGGAACAATTTGGCGACAATCCGCCTCGCCCCGCGCATTGGGGTGGCTACCGAGTGATGCCGGAAGTCATGGAGTTTTGGCAAGGTCGTCGTTCGCGTCTGCACGACCGTCTTCGTTTCACAAGGCGGACTAATACTGATTTGACTACTTGGCAGATTGAGCGCTTGGCGCCTTAGAATGACTTGTCAGCATCCCTACCGCAGCGCGCACTGCACCAAAGCGTGGCTGTTGGTGATACTTCTCACGACATGGGCGTCATCGGCGAGCGCTCAGCCATCCTTGGAGCATAGCAAAGAGGGTTCCGCTTCAGGATTGAACACCGAGCAAAAGGATTCGCCTCCCAATGGGAGGCTTGCCCCGGCACTTGATCCTGCCCTGCGACGCCTAGCCCTTGTGGGTCGTTGGTATGGCGAAACAAAGACTGCCGACGGGCAAAGCCTTCGGTGGTTAACCCACCGAGAAGCCAATGGTACGTACCGCACACAGTATTTAGTCAATAAGGCGGAGCCCGAGGAGAGTATCGAAATAGGCCAATGGGGTCTTTCAGGGTCTGTGTTTTTCACGATTCAAAGAGTATGGATACGTAACGGCGAAACCCAAAGAGTTGATGGCAGCAATGTTTACACTTACGATGCCTACGACATCACCCACATTGCCGAACAAAGCTTAGAGTATCGAAGCGCGGGGTCCGGTAAACGCTTCACAGTGCGAAGGGTCGGAACAAGCTTCGAATTGGGTCGTTCAGTTTCAAAGTGATTTATAGCGTTATTTAACATTAAATTACAAATCGCTGTCGACTAGCTTTACACCGGAGGTGTTGGCGGGGAGAGAATAGGCATTTCCTAAGAAGCCATCACGACAAATAGTCGAGGATGTCAATTATGCGCATGTATACAGTTCGGAAGCCAGGCGGGACGATGGACCGCGAATTCGAAGCCTACAAAGGATTGCTCGAAGAGAGTGGTATCGACCTGTCGCGAGTCCCTCGCACGCTGGAGGCGGCAACGGGTAATCGATGGCTGTACGTCTGGCGAGACAGAATATTAGCCGAGCGGTTCACGCGCGAACTGAGTACTCGAACC
>JANLRI010000329.1:0-4461 GCA_031361565.1 Betaproteobacteria bacterium
TCGCGTCATTGCTACCCTTGTATGGGACATGAGCAAAGCGAGCACCGGTTTTGTTGTTGAACAATTCGGAAATGAGTTGAAACGAGGCGGCGCTGGCGCTGTAGTTTGACTTGTCCGGATTAGCCTTGGAGAAATTCACAAGGTCTTGAACGCTTTTGGCAGGGTTGTTGGCTTGAGTGAGCAACACCATCGGGAAGGTGCCGACCAAGCTGATCGGTGCGAAATCCTGTGGGCCATAAGGCAGCTTGGCATACAAGGCGTGATTGAAGACGATGGGACCACTGGCGCCCATCAGCAAAGTGTAACCGTCTGGTTTGGCTTTGGCGACATAGGCGGCACCCACGATTGAGGCCACGCTTGGGCGATTTTCCACCACGACGGTTTGGCCCAGGGTGGTGGTCAGTTTCTCGGCAACAATGCGGGCCAGTAGATCGTTCGCGCCACCGGGAGAATAGCCCACCACAATGGTGATTTGACGCGTCGGAAAGTCGGCTGCGCTCACGCTGAACGGCTGCAAGGTGGCGGCTGCCAAGGTGGTGGCTGCCAAGGTGAGAAAAAAGGTGGTTGGTATAGCGCTCAGTGAAGCGGTTACGAAACGCGTAATTCGTTGCAGAAACATGGAGATCTCTTTCGAATTTAATCAATAATTCTATCTATGGGAGAGTAAACAGCCTGCGCTCGCTCGCCTCACTGAAGCCCAACTTGTACATTAAGCACCGCAGCTCGACCTCCGTCAACGGCCTTCAGGCATCGAGCAATGGCCGCAATGACTTCGCTTGGCTCGGATACACACTCTCCATATGCACCAAAGGCCTCACCGACCTTCTCAAAGTCGCGCGTGAGGCCTTGAAGTCGCGCCTGAAACTCATTCGTCTTTGCTGCTGCACCGTCAGGGTACACGCGCAACACCGCTTCCTTCACAGCCTGCCAGCCGCCATTATCCAGAATCACGGTGAAGATCGGCAATTGATAGCGTTGGGCGGTAGCGTATACCGAGGTTGGCGTCGAGAAATGGAAACCGCCATCACCCACAATTTGTATGACCCGCACTTGCGGCTTGGCCAGCTTAGCCCCCAGCGCCATGCCGCCACTATAACCAAGTCCACCACCGGCCCCGCCAATTAAACTCAGGGCCTGCTCGCGTGCAATCTGGTTGAGTACGGCCGGGGAGTTGCGAATCGCTTCGTTGACGACAATATCGTGCGGTGCAATCGCTTCACCCAAGGCCGCGCACAAGTATGCTGTAGAAATCGCCCCAGCCTTGCCCGGCTCTTGCGCCGTTTTTGCGACCAGTGCGGCACGCTGCTGATTGGCTTCACCCCAACTCGCCATCCGAAGCGCCACCTTCTGATGGAACGCTGCATCGGCGTGCGTGCGAATCCAGGCTGCGACTTGCCGAAGCACGAACGCGCAATCCGCCTGCACTCTTAAGTCGGTCGCAAAGCCCCACATTGGAAAGTCTTTTTTGATCGGGTCTACATCCACGTGTATCCAACGGGTATGTGGGTTCTCCTGCGCGAACTTGGGTAGCCAAGGGACGTCCACGTCCAGGAGCAGGCCAAGATCTGAGGTCGCCATGGCTTGTGTCGGATCAAAGCCACCAAAGCATGGCGAGCTGCGAGAGATGTTGATGTAGCTTGGGCTGAACTCGAAGACGCGAAGTCCGCTCAGTATGGCCAGGTCTTCAAGTGCGGTCACGGCCTCGGCCTTGCGTCCCAGGTAGGCGGTCACGGCCAAAGGCTCGTGGGCACTCATCAATTGCTTGGCAATAACTTCAACGCGATGCGCATCAATGCCGCCAGCCAGCACAGCGCCATAGCGCTCAGCAGTGAAGCTTGCAACCTGACCCGCCGCGACTTCAGCCGCCAAAGTTTCCCGTGGCAAGGTGAGGAACACCGGACCCGGAGGATCGCTTTGCATGACAGAATGAGCGCGTCGTAGGACTTCTTTCGTGATGACCCCATGGGGTAGGGAATACTCCCATTTCACATAGGGGCGCACCAGACTTGCGATATCGAAGGGATCTTGCACAAAGTGTACATAGTTGTCGCGCGAAGCGGGCAGCTCGCCGCGTAGCGTGAAAGGTGCCTTGCCGGCGATCAACATGACGGGCAGGCGTGCACGAAACATATTGTGCATGCCCATCGCCGAGTTGGCGGTGCCCGCGTCCACATGAACCATCACGGCCTGCCCGCGGCCCGTAATGGCCGCGAAACCTGCGGCCATGTGCATCGCAACGTTCTCATGCGGGCACAGCATAAATTTGGGGTGGGCCCGACCCTCTAGATCCCACCGCGCCAGCTCTTCGATTAGCGAAACGTGATCCGTGCCGAGATTGGCAAAGACGTACTCAATGCCGAGCTCGGTTAAGCCCTCCAGGAAGTAATGGGCGGTACTGCGGCTGGGCGAGTTAGTCATGGAGAATCTCGCCAAAAGCAACTCATGGGAGCTTGGCAAGCGCTAGCCCGCCGCCATAACTACTCGCCGCCGTCACCTGGCCACCCATCTTCGCCTGGATCGCACAATATTTAAACTCTGGAATTTTCGCGAACGGGTCCAAAGCGGCGTTAGTCAATTTATTGATGGCCGCTTCGTAATAGCAAAATGGCACGAAGATCGCACCCCGCGGTGAGCTGTCGTCGGCTCTGGCGTAAAGTGATACGGTGCCGCGGCGCGAGCTTATGGTCATCACCTCACCAGGCTTGCCGCCCATATCAGCGAGATCCAGCGGATGCACCAGTGCAATAGGGTCGGGCTCAAGCGCGTCTAAAACGGTGGCACGCCGCGTCATGCTGCCGGTATGCCAGTGTTCAAGTTGGCGACCGGTGATCAACACCATCGGGTACTCGGCGTCCGGGCGCTCGTTGGCGGGAATGATATCGGCAGGAACGAATCTGGCGCGACCACTTTCTCTTGGGAAGTCGTCCACAAAGACCACCGATTGGCCTGGGTCACCTTCTTCTTTGCAAGGGTAGGTGACGGAGTGTTCGCGCTCCAAGCGATCCCAGGTGATGCCGGCAATACTCGGCATGGTCATGCGCATCTCATCAAAGACTTCGGACACGTGTTGATCCTTCCAGCTCAATCCTAATTTGGCGGCGAGTTGCTGGATGATCCAGAGATCTTGCTTGGCCTCACCGGGAGGGTCAATCGCTTGACGGCCCATTTGTACCAAGCGATCCGTGTTGGTGAAGCTACCCGTTTTCTCGGGGAAGGCGCTCGCGGGCAGTATCACGTCTGCAAGGTAGCAGGTCTCGGTCAAGAAAATATCTTGTACGACTAAGTGATCCAATGCGGCCAAAGACTCGCGCGCGTGATTGGCGTCGGGGTCGGACATCGCCGGGTTCTCACCCATGACATACATGCCACGAATCTCGCCTTTCTTGATGGCGTGCATCACTTCGACGACGGTCAGGCCGGGCTGATCGTCAAGCGTGCCTGCGGGGAGTGACCATGCTTTCTCGAACTTGGCACGAGATGCGGCTTGGGTGACGTGTTGGTAGTCGGGGTACATCATCGGGATGAGTCCGGCATCGGAGGCGCCCTGGACATTGTTTTGCCCGCGCAGTGGATGCAGGCCCGTGCCCGGGCGGCCAATCTGACCCGTCATGAGAGAAAGCGCAATCAGGCAACGCGCATTGTCGGTGCCATGCACGTGCTGCGATACGCCCATGCCCCACAAAACCATCGAAGCCTTGGAGGTGGCGTACAGCCTGGCCACGTAGCGAATCGTCTCTGCGTCAATGCCGCAAATGGGTGCCATAAATTCCGGATTATAGGCCGCAACATTGGCCTTAAGTTCGTCATAGCCAATCGTGCGACTGGCGATAAACTCGGCATTCACCAAATTCTCGGCCACGATGACATGCATCATGGCATTCAGCAGCGCAACATCGGTATCAGGCTTGAACTGAAGAAAGCGATGGGCTGTGCGAGCCAAGTCCGAACGACGCGGATCGCAGAGGATGAGTTTGGTACCCGCCTGAATGGCGTTCTTGATCCAGGTGGCGGCGACTGGATGATTGACCGTCGGGTTAGCTCCGATGATGATGATGACTTCGGCCTTGGTCACATCCATCACTGGGTTGGACACAGCGCCTGAACCAATGCCTTCGAGCAAGGCCACCACAGAAGAGGCATGGCACAGGCGGGTGCAATGGTCGACATTGTTCGAACCAAAACCAGTGCGCACCAATTTTTGAAACAGGTAGGCTTCTTCATTGCTGCCCTTGGCCGAGCCAAAGCCCGCCAAAGACTTCTTGCCATACTGGTCGCGAATGTTTTTCAACTTGCCCCCGGCGACTTCTAGAGCCTCCTCCCAGGTCGCTTCCCGGAAAATATCCATGACGCGGTCTGGGTCCATGCTGAAGTCACCATACTTGGGAGCATCGGCTCGGCGGATCAATGGTTTGGTGAGGCGATGCGGGTGATGCGCATAATCGAAACCGTAACGCCCCTTGA
>JANLRI010000441.1:0-6634 GCA_031361565.1 Betaproteobacteria bacterium
CGACCGCGGCAGCTTCCCTGGTGCAAGTCTCGTCGCTGCAGACGGTGGTTTTGATGTCGCTGCAAGCGGCCTGGCCGGTGAGCGTGTTTACGGTTTTCGCTCGCCAGTAGGTGCCGTCGCCGTGGTCCGCGTTAACGACACCACCGGCGCTTTGACGATCTCGCGCAAAGGTCCGCCAGTGCGTTGCCGACCGTGTTTTCAACCTACAGGCGCTTTGACATTGGTGTGAATAGCGCCAATGATCGCGCAGCGGGCACCTATGTAAACGGCGCTGGAACCACCTGAGTGTGCTTGAAGTGGTTGGATTGCACGGCCACGGCCTGGGTGTCTCGGTTTATGTGATTCCCTCGAGTAACTATTTCGGGGCTTCGATCACTTCGGAGTAAGCGAGTTGAGGGGCTGGTTCGAGACGTTGTTGAGAATCGGCCCAAATACGATGGCTAATAATCTTACAGGCGGGCTTGGCTGCTCAATTCGCCCAGTAACTCTGGATGCCGATCAAGAAGTCTAAAGAGATTTACCACCGCACTCACCGGTGTAGCATGACCACGCTCATAGCGCGAAAACGCGTTTTTACCGCCGCCTGCTAATTGCCCTGCTTGCAATTGAGTGAGCTTTAGCTTTTTACGAATCCTAACCAGCTCAGCCGCTTCATGCGCATCGACTCGATCGCGAAACGCGAGCCAGGTTTTTTCTTGGCGGGCATCGAAGGCTACAAACCCCTCCTCACAGTGATTGCAGAACGCGCCTCGGTTTTGAGTTTCGAAGGGATGCCCCTTGTACTGCTGCGCGCGCGACTTCACACCATCTTGCAAAGTCCCCTTCCCACAGATTGGGCAGGCTTTACCATTCCATTGACTCGCCATGTTCATAATTCCTTGAACGAAACTGTAAGGTAATCTCCCGTCCGTTGGAACTTTATGTAAAGCACACGGCCTTCTCGGTGGCCGTGATACACGTCTTGCCACACCCGGTGGTCTGCGTGAGTAGTCATGCTTTTATAGAAGTTACTTCGGGTAAGGCCATGAACAACGCTCAACGCTTCGGCCTGTGTCAAACCCGCTTCCCAAATCCCATTTCTGGCGGATAGTGTCAGGTTCATGTCATCGACCGTCACCATCTGCGCCTGAACATCGACAAGCAGGTAATGAGGCGTTGCCTTGTCGAAGGTTTATTATCCCCTATTAGGGTAGTTATTGCAATCCCGGTACTTCGAGTTTTGTGGAATTGTTTTGTCTGTGAGCGCTCTAAAGATATTCGGCAAGACGCACGAGCGCAATTGCACTGATGGCTTAAGCCAGAGGGCTTTCCTTTGTGGGCTGATCGATCAAACGTAACTCCACCTCTAACCCCGTCGCCATACTCACGAAAGCATTGAGCCCAACGAAGATTGATCTTCCCGCGCATAAGATCCGAGATACGGGGTTGGATGGTAGGCATACGCGAGTTTCGCGCCGATTTGGCGGACTACATCGCGTCAAGTACACCTGTGGCGGTCACCCGGCATGGTCAAACCGTGGGGTATTTCATTCCAACTCAAGGGCAAGTTGAAGCCGATATTGCAGCCTTGAAAAAGGCTGGCCTGATGTTGGACAAGCTGCTTGCCGCCCAGGGCGTTGATGGTGAAACTGTCGTGGCGGACTTCAAAGCCGTACGTGAGAAAGCAAACGCTTCTTCGAGAAAGCTGAAAGCTAAAGCCGCATGAGTGGCAAGGCCATCGTACTCGATGCAAATATTTTGATTCGCGGTGTACTCGAGAGGAGGGCGCACGAGAGTGAGGAGGGTGGCGTATGCGTCGACAAGTTGATCGACGGATCGCTCGGTCTCCACCTTGAACGTGATCGATCTGAACGATGCCTAATTGGTCAACAGCTTGTTGACCAAATTGAACATTATTTTTCCTGCGACGCTGAGCGGTTTAAGCCAGCGCCAGCTCCACCCGCTTGCCCGCCCGTGCAGCCAAAGTAATCAGCATATCCAAGTTGAATTTTTCCCACTTGCCTCGAACCAAGTCACTCACTCTGGATTGGCCAATGCCGAGTTGCTCGGCAGCTTGGCTTTGCGTCCAGCCACGCTTCTCGATCAGTATGCGAAGACGGCCCATAAGGTCCGCCCGTAGCGCGAGTACTGAGGCTTCACCGGGGGGGAAGCCGAGATCCAAAAACACATTTCCACTGGATACGGTTATTAGCGAGTCTGGATCAACTTTTTTTCTTGTCATGGGTATCGCCTATGAGCTTGTATCGTTTGATCGAGAGGTCCAATTCTGCGCCGATCAATTCACCGCCAAACTTAATTCCCCGCTTGCCCGAGAGGTCGCCTTTACCCGAATCTCAATGTCGTACCCCAAGCGATTTAGACAATCCATGAGCTTTCGTTCAGACAGGTTAGCAAAGTCGCCGCGTATCATCCTGGATACTTTGGCTTGGGCGATTCCCATTCGCGTTGCAGCGTCGGTTTGTGTGAGGCCAAGTTTTCGGATGGCGCGAGTAATCTCAATGACCAGGCCCGACTTAATCTTGAGACTTTCGGCGTCGGGTAGGCCAAGGTCGGCGAATACATTGCCTGAGCCTAGCGTGATCTCTACACCCTTAACGATTCGGCTTGTCATTTTCTTTGGCATTGGGTGAACCTTCCTCGCGTAAATTCTCGCTGAGCGCCTACTCAAAACGAACTATGTAGATCGCACGATAGGTGCCCCCGATATCGTCTTCGATGAGCTCCAATGCCCCCCGCGCCACCAAAACCTTTGATTACTTTAGCTGCGTCATGACAATCATCACGCTGCGCGAAGTCCAAGGCGTGGCCGAAAAACCGCCGAACACTTTCTGGCAGCGCGACAAGATCCATTTTGCTGCTGCCGATCCAACCTAGAGGCTTTACAACTGTATTCAGACTGGAAAGCATATTATACCAAAAAAGGTATTGTAGCAATGATCGAAGACGTTCGTGGTCTTACCGGAATAAATGGGCTGCTGTCGTGGGAAAGCGCGGACTGCAACCCGCCAAATTTAGCTGGCCTCATGGCAGCGCGCAATGACCTTCATGGCCTAGCCCAGTCGACCTACATTGCCTTGAGTCGTCAAATTTCACGGGTTATCGTTACTCAAAGGTTTATCAACGCTAGTAAGATGTAGCATAGAGACCACCGAAACATCCGATCAAAAATGCGCCTTGATCTAGACTGAGAACCGGTATGAACAGTGAAGCCGAAATTCGATTGAAAGGCATGCAGGCGCTGATCGGTGCACTGGGCCTAGTGGATGCCGAGCGCTTTATGGCCGCATCGTCTAACGGTCGGTTTGATTACCCACCATGGCGTCGTCAAGAGTTACCGACACTTTGTTTGGAAGACTCGGCCTTGGCTGTGAACCAGCATAGCCGCGATATTGACATGCGAACAAACGGTTGAAAAAAGAGAGCGAAACAATGCCACGCGCAAAGAAGCGCTCGAAATTAGCGCCGGGACCTGACGATTTAGAAGGGATTTTTGCTATCGCGCGATCCCTGGGATTGCTAAACCAGCAAGCGGTGCGCGAGTACCGGCCTGTCGTTGAAGGCATTGTGCGGTCCGCGAGCCGTGATGTGCCATTCATCGAACATACGCTGGACGGGCTACTTGATTTTTGCGGCTTTGAGCCGGCATTGGCACTTTATAAAACACTTTGCCGACATTACTGGACGATTGATCCTGAGGCGACCGTAGGATACGTCAACGCTTATCGTGAAATGTGGGACGCGGTCGACTTAAGCGATAAGGCTTGAGTCACGCTGCGGGTTTGGGTGACGCCCGGCGTTTCCGCGGCCTCGGCCTGACTCAAGCCCGCTGCCTTGATGTGCTCTTTGAGTGCGAACATTAGCTTAGAGCGGCACCGCATGTTTTCGGCGGCTTCTGGTGTGGCCTCAAGTCGTACTAAGAACGGGCGGTGCAGTTTTTCCGATAGCAGCTAATATTCGAAGTATTGGCATCGCAAAAAATCATCTAGCGTGCTTATTCTTAGAGAGCTTGATCGAGTGACCAAGAAAATTACCATTTTGGCTGGACCCAATGGCGCGGGGAAAACGACTTTCGCGCGACGCTTCTTGCCGCGGGATGGTCGAACACCAAGGTTTATCAACGCAGATTTGATCGCTTTGGGCTTATCTCCCTTCGCACCGGAGGCTGCAGCATTCAAGGCTGGGCGCCTAATGCTTGGTGAAATTGCCGCATGCGTCGCCAAGGGCGAGAGTTTTGCGTTCGAAACGACATTGGCCGGTCTTTCATACCTAAAACAGATTAAGGAATGGAAAATCCTGGGATATCAGGTGAGTCTTTACTTTTTGACCTTGCCCTCGGCTGAGGCTGCAATTGACCGTGTCGCGGAGCGAGTGAAGCAAGGTGGGCATAATATTCCTCAAGACGTAATTCGGCGACGCTTTGCCTCCGGCAAGCGAAATTTTGATACCCACTACAAATTAGTCGTAGATTCCTGGGCCTGTTACGATAATGCTGGACCAGAACCAGTCTTGCTCGAATGGAGCGAAAGAACATGACCAGCGACCAATTGCACCTTGCCAAAGACAAAGACTTGATTGCCTCGTTTGAGGCCATGAAGCAGGCTGCGCAGGATGCCAGGCAAACTGCGATTCAGACCAACACCTCCATTGTGATATTCGTCAATGGAAAACTGATTCACAAGGGTGCTGCGGAGTTAAGGCTTGAACAATCGCGTTTGGCTGGAAGCTAACACCTTCAGCGCTGTTTGCCGAAGCGGGTGCGCTTAGCAAGCGGCACCGCATGTTTTCGGCAGCTTCTGGAATGCTCTCAGGACACCGGCAATTCCTCAAGCGAAATTCTCAGCCGCCGCCCAATCGCTAAGGCCGCTCGCTCCAATGTATCAAGGCTCACTGAGGTGTTTTCAGGATCAAGAACACGATCGAGCTGCGAGCGACTGGTGTTGATGCGTTTCGCCATTTCCGTTTTGGAAATATTGCCAGCATCCATCTGCGCTTGAAGCTGAAGGGCAATCACTTTCTTTGTGGCCAGCTTTTCAATATCATCGAAAATCCCTTGTTCGCGCAAGAAATTATCGAATGTCGAGCCAAGGTGGCGATTGGGTTTCTTCATTGATTTCGGTTCTTGTTAGGCTCCGCAGCCAATCGCGATCTCGCAAGATAGCGGATGCATGCCCGTGGTTCAATATGGTGAATGGTTTAGGCCAGATGTCTATGTAGGCCATAAAAACGTCACCCCAAAGGTGCGACACCGTCGCACTTATCGCTAAAACATCTTGAGGATAAAAAGCATGGCATGGAGCCTCGAAGAAGTAGAAGCCACCGTGGCCGACTATTTCCACATGCTCGTGCTGGAACTCAGCGGCCAGACCTATAACAAGTCTGCTCACCGCCGAGCGCTATTGAAGAAACTGGGCCCGAGAACCGACGCAGCGGTCGAATTGAAGCACCAAAACATCAGCGCCATTTTGATTGAGCTTGGATGCCCATACATTTCGGGGTACAAACCTCGCAGCAACTACCAAGCCTTGCTTCGTGAAGTCATCGAGAACAGGCTAGAACAAGATGCGACCATTGACGCTGCTGCTTTATCTGCAACATCCACGCCAGCCCAAGCGCCCCTAGTCGAAGACTTTACTGGTTTTTTGGTGGCAGCCCCAGCGTTTGACTTTAAAGCAGCCGAAGCGCGCACTGCCTATAGCCCCAACCGCACACCACAAAAGCGAGACTACTTCGAACGCGAAGCGAGAAACGCCTCACTCGGTGCCGCGGGCGAAACCTTTGCCCTGAATTTCGAACACCACCGCCTACGTGCTTTGGGCAAGAACTCGCTCGCCGACAAAGTGGAGCATGTGTCGAAGACCAAAGGTGAAGGCTTGGGTTTCGACATCTTATCGTTTGATGCGAATGGCCAAGAGCGAGAGCAAATGAGAAAAAAGGATATTGCTTCGCCTGATGAATCATTCGCACAAGCATGGCGAAAAATATCAGACTTAGAGCCGCCTTCGGTGGAGTTTTTGATAATTGGGTTTGGAACCAGCGGAAAGCATCCTATACATGACCAGTGGCTAGTTACTGAGGAGGGAGGCTTGATTGTTGGTAGCTCGATAAATTCGATTGGGTACACCCGCATTTCAGACTTAAGCGAAACGAGCGCGACTGACGCGAAACATAAGTGTGATTTGCTAAATGATTTTTTTGATAGATTGCCAGCGTCTTTCGATGGCCAACGGCTTTTCACCACTCGATTCAATCTAAGTTAGGATCGACTCTTTTCGAGGCTTAAATTTAGGTCAGGAATGCGGCTAGGGCTATTTCCGTATGTGTTCTCTGAGCTTTCGCGAGTAGCCTAGGAGCCCCCACCGAAACAACCCGCCCCCCATTCGTCCCCCCCTCAGGCCCCAAGTCAATAATATGATCAGCCTCAGCCCAAACATCCAAGTTGTGTTCCACAACAACAAGAGTATTCCCCGCATCCACCAACCGGTGCATCACCTTCACCAGCTTCTCCACATCCGCCATATGTAGCCCCACAGTAGGCTCGTCCAATACATACAAAGTATGCGGTGGTTTAAACCGCCCAAGGTCGCGCACCTTGGCCAGCTCCGCTGACGTGCACAGGCGGCCGAGTACGGCCTGG
>JANLRI010000447.1:0-1712 GCA_031361565.1 Betaproteobacteria bacterium
GTAATGACTGAGCTAAGCACATGAGATTCTGGCGGGAGCCATCGGCGTGTGCTTAGCCTTTTGGTTAATCCGAGATTTTCCATTAGCCCGACATTTCTAATGGAAACCATTAGGCTAAGTGATTGATTAGAATAGGGTTTAGGTTGTTTTTGGCGTTGAGTTTGGGTATCGCGATTTAAGTGCGAGGTATCGATGGGCTTTGAGCTGCGTTTTAGCGACAAGGAAATCACGGCGTGGGGTGGCATGGCGTTGATGAAACGGATGCTGGATCACCTGGGATTTGAGGAGGGATTGAAGGCGGCAGGACTGCCGCAACCGGCTAGTAATCGCGGGTATCGACCAGAGCAATTGATGACTCAATTTATGCTCTCGGTATGGTGTGGAGCGAACCGGTTTGAGCATGGCGAAGTAACACGCCATGATCCGGTATTGAAGGATGTGTTTGGCTTTGAGCGGATGGCCAACTTCAAGGCCGTGATGAGGCTGTTTAATCGGTTTAATCAGACCACTAATGATCAGGTGATGGACAAGCTGTATCGGTGGATGTTTGACCAAATCAAGATCAACGGTGTGACGCTGGATTTGGACTCGACGGTGATGACGCGTTACGGCACACAAGAAGGGGCGGTGCGCGGCTACAACCCGGCCAAGCGAGGTCGAGCCAGCCACCACCCACTGATGGCCTTTGTGGCGGACACCCGTATGATTGCCAATTGTTGGCTGCGTCCGGGCAACACGGGATCCAATCACAACGTACAAGCTTTCTTGGAGAATACGTTACACCGGATGGGGGAACAGCGGGTGGCATTGCTACGCGCCGACAGTGGCTTTTGCGACAGTGCGTTTCTGGATCACTTGGAAGAGCGAGAGATGCACTACGTGATCGCACTTCGCTTGCAGCAACCCTTGCAACGAGCACTCGCCAATATCCAAGCAGGCTGGTGGCCGCTTCAAGACGAACGTGGCAAGACAGTAGAGGGTATCGAGCTGACGCGCTTTCTGTATCAAGCCGAGCCATGGAGTAAACCACGCTGGGTGGTGGGCATTCGCCAGCACATCGAGCAGCGCACTGAAGCACGCGGCAAGACACTGAAACTATTTGCCGATGATCCGATCATTGGTAAGTGGCGCTTTAGCGCCTTGGTGAGCGATCTTGATCTTCCCGCGCTGTCGATTTGGAGGCTATACCGAGGCCGGGCCGACTGCGAGAATCGAATCAAAGAGCTGAAGTACGACTTCGCTGTCGATAGCTTTGCGATGCGCGACTTCTGGGCAACTGAAGCCGCACTGAACACCGTCATGCTGGCCTACAACTTGATGAGTTTAATGCGCCAAGTACTGCTCAAAACAAGCACCGTTAAGCACTCTTCAAACAAGGTCCAACACACGCTACAAACGCTACGCTTTAAGCTCTTCGCGAAGGCTGCTTACATCACTACGGAAGGCCGTAAACCCATCCTGAATATGGCGATCGCCATGCAGCAACGAGCATGGATGCAAGGCCTCTGGGATGCCTCGACAAAATTCGACAGACCGGCTGAATTTACTCCTCTTTATTCACCGTGAACTTTCTCTAATGGAAAATCCCGGTTAAAGATGGCCAATCAGTGCGAGCTGAGCCGAATTGGTTCGCCTCTTTCTGGTGGTCCGAAAGGCCTTGTGTCGACCAAGCGGGCACGCCGGTGTGGTGAATTTCTTCTGAATTGCATGGC
>JANLRI010000453.1:0-7202 GCA_031361565.1 Betaproteobacteria bacterium
ACCGGCCGCTTTGAGCGCATCACGTACCGCAAAAGCGCGCTGCTTCGCGAGCTCTTTGTTTTGGTCTGCATTTCCGGTCGCGTCAACAAAACCGCTTACTTCGAGCTTTGCGTCAGCATTGGTTTTGACATAAGCAATTACAGCATCGATCACGGCTTTGCTCTCCGCTGGAAGGGCACTTTTACCGGTTTCGAAGTAAACTTTGCCTGGCAAATCTGCGCTCGCGGCCACTGCAGCAACTGCAGGTGCTGCAACTTTAGGAGCTTCGGCAACCGTAGCGCCGCCGCTTCCGCCGCCGGCCTGGAATTCGCCTTTGCGAGCGTCCACAAACCATTTAGGTTGTACCGCTTCTCCTGTTTTGTTACCCCAGGTGTTTCGGGTGTAGGTCATCACCGCGGCGAGCTCGGTGTCTGAAAGACTTGCAAACGAGGCCATGGCCGTCGGCTTTCCATCGCGCATGACGCCGTTCAGCAAGGTTTTCAGTTGGCCGGCAAAAGGGCCGTTCACCACTGCCGAACCGTCAAGCGCGGGAAAGGTTGGAGGCAAGCCCTTACCAGTCACTTGGTGGCAAGCCACGCAATTTTTTGCGTAAACCTCTTGACCGCGAGCCATTAACTCGGCCAACTTCCATTCCTTGCTAGGATCGTCACGCTTGGCCAAGGCTTTCTTGCTTTCTTCAGCAGCCCACTTGGCGTAGTCTTCAGCGCTTTTGACCTCAACCACGATCGGCATGAAGGCATGCTCTTTGCCGCATAGCTCAGCACACTGCCCGCGGAAGGTCCCTACTTTTTCCGACTTAAACCAAGTGTCACGAATAAAACCCGGAATCGCGTCTTGCTTTACGCCAAAGGCGGGGACCATCCAAGCGTGAATCACGTCGGCCGCAGTAAGAACAATTCGAACTTTCTTATTGACGGGCACAACCAGGGGATTGTCCACTTCCATTAAGTACGTCGGGGAGCGCGGCGCAGTCCCGGTAATCTGGTCACGAGGAGTCGACAAGGTCGACAGAAAGGAAATACCCTCGCCCTCACCTTTAACGTACTCATAGCCCCATTTCCATTGATAGCCTGTGACCTTAACGGTCAGGTCAGCGCTCGAAGTATCTTTTTGCTCAACCACCATGCGAGTTGCCGGCAAAGCCATGCCGATCACGATCAAGAACGGAATCACCGTCCAGGCGATTTCAACCGCGGTGCTCTCATGAAAACTCGCCGACTTCGCACCCTTGCTCTTGCGATGCTTCCAGATGGAATAGAACATCACACCAAATACCGCGATAAAAATCGCGACACAAATCCACATCAGGAAGTAATGAATCCAGCGTTGATCTTGGGCGATCAACGAGGCTGGCTCTTGCAGGTCTAGCTGAAAGCGTTTGGGCCCGCCCGGCATGTCGGGGATGTCTGCCGCAAAGCTCGGCAAGCTTAACGAAGCGCTCGAGAGAGTCACCGCTGCCGCAAAGCCCCAATTCTTAGTTGTTTCTAGTGTCTTAGCCAGATTCATTATTTAGTGTCCAAACTCAAATCGTAACCAGTGCGTCGCGCAGTTCTTTCGCAAACTGCGCTCTTTCGTGCTCCGGTAAAAACCGGCCCACAGCAATTCTTTTTCCCGTCAACACCAGCCAAACTGGGGAGCGGGGCCGCCCTTCATAATCAACTCGCACCCAAGGGCAAAGGTGTTCCTCACGACTCAATCGGGTGCCTTCAGAGCGCTCAACTATCAAACGCCCCTCAGCCGCTTCAATTTTCTCGAAATCCCCAGCGTGTCGCCCGTAAAAAACATAGGCCAGCAACAAACCTAAGACTTCAAGCATTGCAAACGGCAACACCACCCACGCTCCAAACAACGCAAAGACCGTAGCAATGCTTAAGGAAAGTAGGCTGACTGAGACAAACCACGCCGCCAGCTGAGTCGGGGTTAAAGCACAATTTCGCTTCTGCAACCACAGCCTTGGGCTGCTTGTTGTGGAAGAAATCGACCGAGGCTGGAGGGCGTCAGGCGTCAAAACTAAGCTCTTCGTCCGTTAAAGTTGCTGAAATCGAAGGTTTGGCAAAGACCGCCATTATAGGTGGAGCCGCCCCTTGCTCGCAAACCAAGGACTCATGGCCCTCCAATAAAGTGTTTTTTGTGCACTTTTCAGCGTACTAAGGTCGCTTGGGCAAAAAATCGATGGTGGCAAGACCATCTTTTCTCTTTTTCTTGGCGGGTACCCAGGCGTGGCCGTAAATGACTTCGAATGTAAGCGTTAACTGCTCGCCCTTAGCAGCCTTTTCCGTAAGTTTACGTAACAAATCTTCGGAAAGTGAACGTGGCGAAAACGTCGAGCGACGCCCTGCCAAGGCATTTCCACCTAGGCCGTGGAGGTCCTTCAAGAGGTTTCGGGGCTCCGAAAAACTTAAAGTGATGCGCTCCATGTCCATCACCGGCTCGGCGAAGCCCACCTCAACCAAGGCATCACCCCAATCATGCATGTCGCGAAAACGCATCAGGTCAGTGGCGATCGTTTCGGGCGGCGACTGCGCCACGTCGTCCGGTTTTTGCGCGATCTGGCCTCTGAACCGTCTGCTTTCCGGGCGAATTTCCTTCAAAGTATCCACGCCAAAGGCTGAAAACATCAAAAGAGCCCCGGGCTTAGCCACTCGGTATAAATCCAATAAGGCTGGCTCAGGAATACCTAACCAATGGAAAACAAGGTTAGACCAAAGTAAATCGACACTTTCATTAGCAGAGGGCAGTTGGGCTAGATCTGCCACTTCAAAGCTGATTCGCTTTGCCTGTCCGGCACCCATCGATTTCATAAATCGAAAAAACAGCCCATCTGCGGACGGCAACACCTTCTTTTTGGCGGCCTCAATCATATTGGGCGAAAAATCGAGGCCGAGCGTTTCAGCCTGCGGGTAGCGACGGGAGAGTTCCGAGACCCCTGCCCCAAGGCCACAACCCAAGTCGAGGATTCTTGCTGGCGCAATCTTGACCACGTCCAGGCGCTCAAACATGCGGCGCTCAATCTCGCGCAGCAGGTAGTCGTTACGTTCGAAGCTCGAGGCACGGCGATCAAATTGCTGACGAACAACACGGGGGTCTAGCGGGAAAGGTTGAAGCATAGGTTGGCATGATAGCGAGGTTACTCAGATTGACGATAGCGTGCAGGCTTGCATCAATTTAGGTTCGTGTCGTGGCGACAGCTTTATCATCGCCCTACGCGCCGTCGCGCGCAGCCATTAAACTGGCCTCCTTGCCTCGACAGGCCTGACTGACATTGATCAGTTGGGCGAGCTTTAAAGGATAACGTGAATGTTTATCGGCATTGATCTTGGCACCTCAAGCCTCAAGGCCATTGTCCTAGATCGCAATCATCGCGTAAGAGCCTCGGCCAGTGCCCCTTTGTCCGTCTCGCAACCGCACCCCGTGTGGCGCGAACAAGACCCCGAGCACTGGTGGTCAGCCTGTCAAAAAGTTATCGTCAAGCTGCTAGGCACGGCCGCTCAAGCGGGCGTCGCGGCCACGCAGATTGAGGCCATCGGCCTGACAGGGCAAATGCATGGGGCAACGCTGCTGGATGCGAACGAGAAGGTACTGCGACCCGCGATTCTTTGGAATGATGGTCGATCAGAGCAGCAGTGTTATGAGCTTGAACAAAAAGTACCCACATCGCGGGCGATCACCGGCAATATCATGATGCCAGGATTCACTGCTCCAAAACTGCTTTGGGTTGCCCAACACGAGCCCCATATTTTTGATCGTCTCGCCAAAGTTTTGCTTCCCAAGGACTACCTTCGCTTAAAACTTACCGGTGAATATGCAAGCGACATGTCGGATGCTGCCGGGATGCTCCTTCTTGATGTAGCCAACCGCGCCTGGAGCGAGGCTCTGCTCCAGGCGACGGGCCTTCAGCATCAAATGTTGCCCAAACTTTACGAGGGGCCGCAAATTACGGGTTATCTGCGCGGTGAGCTAGCTCAAAGTTTCGGACTCGGTTGCATCCCGGTTATGGCCGGTGCCAGCGACAATGCTGCTGGAGCACTCGGCATGGGCATTACCGAGGCCGGACAGGCCATGTTATCCCTCGGCACTTCGGGCGTCTATTTCGCCGCGAGTGACGGCTTTCGCACCAACTCTGCACAGGCCGTGCACAGCTTTTGTCATGCACTACCGACCAAGTGGCACCTCATGAGCGTGATGCTGTCGGCAGCTTCTTGCTTGGATCATGCCGCCCAACTCACCGGCGTGCCTGATCTAGCCACCCTGCTCGACAACGCACAAGCGCGTGGGCTTTCGCAAACCACGCCGCTTTATTTGCCCTACTTAAATGGCGAGCGTACTCCGCATAACAACCCAAAAGCCAAGGCCACTTATTTCGGTATTGATGCCGGCACAACCTCCGCCGACATCGCCAATGCAACCCTTGAAGGCGTGGGCCATGGACTCACCGAAGGCATTGCTGCGGTAGAGGCCACCGGCATCGGCCGAGCAGAGGAAATCACCCTGATCGGCGGTGGCTCGCGTAGTGCTTACTGGGCTCAAATGCTTGCCGATACTTGTAATCGGCGCTTGGTCTTGAGAGAGGGTGCTGACGTTGGCCCAGCGCTCGGTGCCGCGCGGCTGGCTAGACTAGGAATCGACCGTGGACCCGTGCGCGAGACTTGTACTATTCCTGAAGTGATCGCCGAATACAGTCCGAGTGCCGGACGCCACCAATGGCTTAGGGCTCGTCATCAAGATTACAAAAGCCTTTATCTCAAGCTTTATGGTGAGGCGAGATCTTGACGACCTGGTTAGCGTTTGAGTTCATGACTTCTTCGTCAGTTTAAAGATTTAATTCGAACCTACTCTTAAACCGTCGCAACCTCTGCGTTATCGGATCTGTCCACTCTATCGACTTCGCCAGCAGTTGCAGCGGATGGTCGTAGTCAGTTTGACCTTCCGGGGTCAATACGGGGTAGATGCCGTCCCCCACAATCGGCAATCCGAGCGCATTCATATGGACACGTAGCTGGTGACGTTTACCGGTCACGGGGCTGAGCTGATATTTGGCGAAATGATCTTTCACTTCCAGTACGTTGATATGGGTAAGGGCGTTCGGCGTACCCTCTACTTCACGCTGGGTCATGAATCCCTCCCCCGCCACAATGCGGCTGTGTCGAGATAAAGGAAACACTAAAGCTGGACGCCAAGGTGCAATCGCCTCGTAGGTTTTTTGCACTGCACGCTCGCGAAATAGCGCCTGGTAGGCGTCACGGGTTGCGGGTTGGATGGAGAACAGCACCAGGCCCGCCGTGTCGCGGTCGATGCGGTGGATGGGCACAAGGTCGTCTAGCCCGAGCTTGCGCTTCAAGCGCACCAGCACGGTTTCCTGCAAGTATTTTCCGCTTGGAGTGACGGGTAGAAAATGAGGCTTATCGACTACGATGAGGTGTTCATCCTGATGCAAAATCACTTCATCGAAGGGAATACGCTCCTCAACCTCCACGTCTCGGTAGTAGTAAACGCGAAGCTGGGCTTGGAATGCACGAGCCGAGGTGACGGTTACGCCAAATTCGTCTTCGACATCACCACTCAACATGCGCTGCAACCAGATTGCACGGGAGATGGCCGGAAAGCGCTCCACCAAGTAGTCGATGATGGTGGACCATTGCGCTTCATCATCTTTTGGTAAGCTAACGACACTGGCGCCGACGCCGTTTCTAACAGGCAGCACGTTCTAAACTCGCGCCGGGAATTGCTTGCTCTTAATCATCGCCTTGCGCGAGAATTAGCGCGAGATTCCAAAGCGTGAATCCGCCGAACGTCGAAACTCACTGGGAGTCATGCCCTTCACATCCAGAAAACGTCGATTAAAGTTCGCAACATTGTTAAACCCTACTTCATAGCAAATGTGAGTGATGAAGCGATCCGATTGCATTAGCAAACGGCAGGCCTGATTGATCCGCACCTGAATCACAAAATCAGTGAAACTGTTTCCTGTGGCGCGCTTGAAAAACCGTGAAAACTGACTCTCGTTCATGTCGAGTTCGCTGGCCATCGCGGCTGCGGTAATAGGTTGCGATAGGTTATCGGTAATGCGGCTCACGATGGCGTCGATCTGATCAAGCTGGGTGTGATCATCGACACTCTGTAAGGCCGAATGCGACAGCAAGCGGTAATCGGAGCACTGCGAAAGGTGAGCTAGATATTCGCAGAACGCTGCAAAGCGGCTTAGGCCTTTGCTGCCGCGGATTTTATGCCAGTATGTCTTGGCTTGTTCGGACATGCCGAAAAATTCAATGCCATGCCGGGCCCGTTCGAGCAGTGGCAATACCTCGGCCAGTTCTGCAATATTGGCACTCGCTTTTTCGATCGGCCCAGGAGCGAATTGAATAACGAGATCCCTCTGTTCGAGGCCGCCCACCGGCAGATCAAGCGAAATCCAGTTATGGGGTAGGCGAGGCCCTGTGAGTACCAAATGCCCAGGCTGAAAACTACCAATATAGTCACCCACAAAGGCTTTACCGGAGGAGGCAACGATTAGGTGCAGTTCATATTCATCGTGATAGTGCCATCGCGCCAGGGACGTGGGAAAACCATGCGCTAAGCAACGAATAAAACCCGCCAGGTCCTGGCTCTCATAGCCCAGAGCAGGGTTTCGCGAAAACGCGTGCTCTAGTTCAGGCTGGCGTTGTCGGGGGAGACTGCGAAGTCGCGAGGAGGTCATGGTCACGACAGACTAACTCATCACGTTGCCGCCGTCCACATTCAAGGTTTGAGCAGTAACGTAGGAGGCGTCCGCACTGGCCAGAAAAACCGCTGCGCCGCACACGTCACTGGGTGCGCCCATGTACCCAAGCGGCACTGCCAGACCGACTTGGCGTTTCTTTTCGCCCAGGGGCAAGTTCTCGTACTTCGCAAACAGTGCATCTACCCCTTGCCACATTGGGGTATCGATGACGCCGGGAGCAATGGCATTCACGCGAATGCCAAGAGGCGCCATGGCCAGGGCGGCCGACTGTGTATAGCTAATGACCGCCGCCTTGGTGGCACAGTAGTGCGACACCAAGGCCTCTCCGCGCCGCCCTGCTTGCGAAGCCATATTAATAACGGCCCCTTTGACACCCTTCGCCACCATTTGTGCCAAGACCTTTTGCATCACAAAGAACATGCCCTTCACATTGACCGCGAACAAGCGATCAAAACTCGCTGCGCTACTTTCGAGCAAAGGAGCC
>JANLRI010000474.1:0-1980 GCA_031361565.1 Betaproteobacteria bacterium
AACTCTAGCGCGCAACAAACGCCCACAATGCCGCTGCCAATGACGGCGACGCGGATTGGTTTAGCCTTTGAGCTTAACGTCGCGTCTTGCATCATTAAGCCATCCCAAGCCTTGACTGGTGCCGCCCGGTGCACTGCCCCGTGCGGGCCGGTATTCGCAACCAATCCAGCCGTCCCATCCGCATTCAAGCGATACATCGTCGATGACCTTGAAAAGATAGGGATAGTTCATCTCCCCGACATCCGGTTCATGGCGCTCGGGAACCCCAGCGATTTGAAAGTGGCCGACCCGACCAGTAGGTAAATACTCTCGAATCTTCATAGCCACGTCGCCTTCAACGATTTGGCAGTGATAGAGATCGAACTGCACTTTGACATTGGCTTGACCAATCTCTTCAATCAACTCATGAGCATGGTCCTGGCGATTCAGGAAAAAGCCCGGTATGTCGCGCGTGTTGATGGGCTCGATCAAAATATTGACGCCATAGGGCTCAGCGAGCTTTGCGGCATAGCGAATGTTTTTGACATAGGTGCTTCGGTAAAGCGTCTGCCTGTCTTCAGGGCTTGTACCTGGGGGTACAAGACCGGCCATGACGTGAAGCCGAGGGCAGGCGAGCGCGGCCGAATAATCGAGGGCCAGCGTTATGCCTTTTTGGAACTCCGCTTCGCGACCTGGCAAGCAAGCTAAACCACGAGTGCCACCATCCCAAGCCTTTCCGATGGCGGCGCGCTCGCTGCCGCCGGGTGGGCCATTGAACAGCACCTGCTGCAAGCCCGCGTTTTTGAGTCTCGCAGCCAGTTCGAGCTTGTCATAGGCGTAGGGGAATAGGAACTCTACCGCTTTAAAACCATCTTGAGCGGCAGCGTCGAAACGATCCAGAAAGTCGATCTCCGGATAAAGCATGGAAAGATTGGCGGCGAATTTAGGCATAGGAGAATCACTGTTGGATTAATTGCTGCGCTAGTTTAATTCAATCTTAGGCGATAGAAGGAGTGAGCGCGGGGGGCGCTGAATCGCCGCGAAGCACGGTCAATTTCTTGCGCGGGCAAGCGTATAACGAAAAAAAGGCCCCGAAGGGCCTTTTCTAAAACACCGTAGCTAATGAATTAGCTAGCAGTTTTAAGATTGTCCGCAGACATCTTGCCGCTCTTGCGGTCTTGTACGAGCTCGTAGCTCACTTTTTGTCCATCGCGCAATTCGCCGATGCCTGAACGCTCGACAGCGCTGATATGAACGAATGCATCCGTACCACCATCGTCAGGGGTAATAAAGCCGAAGCCTTTGGTTGCATTAAAGAATTTTACGGTTCCTATGGTCATGAGGAAACCCTTTCAAGTATAAAAAAGTAGTAGTCATGCAAGCTGCGACTGCGGCCTGCCAAGCCTTGCCCGACTAACTAAATAAAAAGACCAACGGGCTTAATCTTGCGACCAGGAACGTAGAGTAGATATCAGCTAGCCGAATTTCGACCTGGGCGCATTATGAGGCCGAATTGTGTCTAAAGGTGCGCATTTGGGGCACGGATGAAAATTATTTTTTTGAATATCGATATATTCAGTTTGAATAATCAAGAAAACCACGGATTGATCCGTCATTAGCAAGTCCAGAAGCACCTTGGCGGTCAGTAGGCTGCAAAATTACAACTTATTCGAACAATAACGAACAATAAAGAATTACAATTGAATGATTTTTGAGTATAAGGGGTCATGACGAAGTCAAAACAGACGCTTACCTCCAATCGTCAGGCGTTGCTCGAACGCCTGGCACTTGCGCAGAGCTATGACTTTGCGGTGGTCGGTGGAGGGGCGACGGGCCTAGGGGTCGCCCTGGACGCCGCAGCGCGCGGCTTCAAGGTCGTTTTGGTCGAATCGCATGATTTTGCCAAGGGAACGTCCTCGCGCGCCACCAAGCTGCTCCATGGTGGCGTTCGTTACTTAGCGCAGGGCAATGTCTCCTTGGTGCGCGAGGCCTTGCAGGAAC
>JANLRI010000485.1:0-4337 GCA_031361565.1 Betaproteobacteria bacterium
GGATGAGGTCGATGCGCCTTTGGACGATTCGAATACTGAGCGCTATTGCGACATGGTGCGCAGAATGTCCGAGCACACCCAGTTCTTGTTCATTACTCATAACAAGATCGCGATGGAGTTGGCCACCCAGTTGGTCGGCGTGACGATGCAAGAGCGCGGAGTCTCGAGAATTGTCGCGGTCGATCTTGACACCGCAGCGCAAATGCTGGAGGCCGCTTGAATGGCTCCTCGGGCGCAGGGATGAGTAGTCTTACCCTCAGCATTCTGATCTTGGCGGTTCTCGTGGCCCTTGGGGTGGGTGCGCATAGTCTCTGGATACTGCAACGGGAAAAGAAAAAACTTGGCGCTCTGAACCAAAGGGGCGCAGGCGCTGAAAACGACCCTGGTCATTTGAACAGATCCGGCGCAGCGACTGCCGCGCCTGGCACCACCGCAGGGCTGTCCGGATCCATTAGCCAGGGGAGCGGTGCTTCGAACATGGGCAGTGCTCGCTTCGAGCCAAAACCTGAAAACATCACGGCATCAGCCGTCGAGCCAAGCTTCGATGGACCTCGCGGAGCTGATGAACCGCACCTCTCGTTGGATGGATTGGACGAGGCCGTGCCGGTGTTAACCGTCAGCACTGGAAATGCCCAAACGCCAAGCCGAGAAGTGCAAGGAAGTTTACTTGAGGAAAATGTCCAGTCACTGAGTCATCCTCTTGAGAGAAATTCCGGCGACGAGCCACTGGCAGTATCGCGCGCGACTACGGCATCTCCAACACCGGACCCTTTCGGACCATCCTCAAAGGTCTTAGCTAGCGAGGAGGCGATTCCCGCAGGCGTTCGAGTGTTGCACGATGAAGCAGATTGCATGGTTGAGATTGCTTTGCAGCAAGCAAGTAGCGGTGATCGTTTGATCGGACTGACAAAGTCTATTCGGCGTGCTGGCGGCAAACCCGTCGCGTTCGAAGGGCTTAGCAATGGTCAATGGGAAGGGTTGCGGTATGGAACCAGCTATCAGCGACTAAGAGCCGGGATCTTGCTTTCAAATCGCCAGGGTGCTCTCAATGCGATGGAGTTTTCGGAGTTCACCAGCAAATTGCAGGGACTTGGCGCGCAACTTGGTGTACCCATCGACATGCCCGACATGAATGCAATATTGCAACGGGCGCGTAGCTTGGATGGCATGCTCGCTGAATGTGATGTTCAGCTTGGTCTCGCGGTGGATTGCTCCCGAGCCTTGAGCCCTGGCGATCTTGCTGCACTCGCCAAACGACTCGGCCTGCACGAGCGTGGCAACAATCGCTATGCCATGCTCAGCGATTCGGCAGACGTAATTTACTCCGTCGCGCTGGGTGACAAGGCTCAAAGGCTACAACTCATGTTCGATGTGCCCCGTGTTCTCCCCGGACACAAGCCTTGGTGGAAAATGGCTGAGGCCGCGCATCAGGCCTCAATGCTGTTTGAAGGGCGAATCACAGACGACGGCGGCCGCGACCTTAGCGAACAAAGCTTTCGAAACGTGGCGATTGGCTTAGAAGGCCGTCAGCAGGCTTTGGAAGAAGCTGGCGTGCCCGCTGGCTCTGCGCTCGCCTTGCGAGTCTTCAACTAAGTTTTCTTGAACGTCTGCTTCTAAATGCGTGGGCGCGATCAATGAGTGTGGCCGACAGTAGCAATAATTCGGCGGGCAAATTGCACGCCGATCTGGATCGTTTGAATCAACTTAAGGCGCAACTTGCGATTTGGTCCCATGAGTACTATGTACTTGATCAACCCAGTGTCCCAGACAGTGAGTACGACCGTTGCTTTCAAGAGTTGCTCGCGATCGAACAGGCTCATCCTGAATGGGTGAGTAGCGACTCGCCTAGCCATCGAGTGGGAGGCGCTCCTTTAGAGGCCTTTGGTACGGTCACTCATCGCTTGGCGATGCTTTCTTTAAACAATGCATTCGATGATACCGATGTGGTCGGTTTTGATCGTCGTCTTCGCGAAGCGCTTGGTGAGAGGCCGCCGCTCCAGGTTTCGGCCACGATTCGAACCACGTCGGATCTTCATGCGAAACCATTTTATTCATGTGAAATGAAATACGACGGCTTGGCGGTGAGTCTACGCTATGAGAATCGAGAGCTGGTGTTAGGGGCCACGCGCGGCGATGGCGCAAGCGGCGAGAACATTACAGAGAACTTAAAAACGATTCGAGCTATTCCGCTCCGTCTACCGGAGGCCGCGCCGGAGGTCATCGAGGTGCGCGGTGAGGTTCTCATGTACCGCAACGACTTCTTGGCGATGAACAAGCGACAGGAGGCTGTCGGCGAAAAATTGTTTGTGAATCCGCGTAATGCGGCGGCCGGTAGCCTGCGTCAGCTAGACCCCAAGATGACCGCGGCTCGACCGCTAAGGTTCTTTGCATACGGCGTAGGAGAGGTTGCATTGGGAGAAAAGGGAGGAACTCCACTACCTGATCATCATCTTGACTTGCTCGATCTCCTCGAGCAATTTGGTTTTCCCGTGGGGACCCATCGCGGCGCCGATAGCGCCGCGGGGTTGATCGACTTCTATCAATCCGTCGGGAGCAAGCGCGCGAGCTTGCCCTATGACATCGACGGGGTGGTTTACAAGCTCAATGATCGACGCTTACATGACACGGTCGGATTCGTCGCCCGCGCTCCGCGCTTTGCCATCGCCCACAAGTACCCGGCAGAAGAAGCGCTTACTGAATTGTTGGCCATTGAAATCCAAGTCGGTCGTACCGGCACGTTGACCCCTGTGGCCCGGCTAAAACCAGTGTTTGTGGGTGGAACCACCGTCAGTAACGCGACCTTGCACAATTACAGTGAGATCGAACGCAAGGGCTTACGCGTGGGCGATTTTGTGATCGTGCGGCGTGCAGGCGATGTGATCCCAGAGGTGGTTCGATTTGTGCCTGAGATGCGGCCAGCCACGGTCGCCGCTCTCAGCGAAGCCGAGATCTCGGCTTGGAAACCCAAGCAGTGCCCTGTCTGTCAGTCGCCAATCGAGCAAGGCGAGGGTGAGATCGCTTGGCGCTGTACAGGAGGTTTTGCCTGCCTCGCTCAGCGTAAACAGGGCTTGAGCCATTTTGCGCATCGGCGCGCGATGGATATTGAAGGCTTAGGGGATAAGTTGGTCGATCAGTTGGTCGACCTGGGAATGGTCAACGACCCAGCCGATATCTATCAACTTAAGCGTGAAAGTCTGATCGCATTGGATCGCTTCGGTGAAAAGTCTGCCGACAATTTGTTGGAGGCGATTGAGGCCTCTAAAACCCGTAGCTTTGAGCGTTTTCTTTTTGGGCTTGGGATTCGCCATGTGGGCGAAGAGGTGGCGCGCCTGCTGGCCAAAGAATTTCTCAATTGGAGTGCGCTCCAAAATACTGACTGGCCGAGTTTGCTGAGCAACAAGCAAGCCCTTCAAAAAGAGAAGGCCAGAAGCAAGAACAAAGGCGGCATCAAGGTCGACCACAAGGCTAAGGACAAACTCAGCCTCGATACAGTGTCCAAAGCAATTCAAGTCCCGCTTGAAGGACTTGGCGAAGAGATTTTTCGAAGCCTGCAAAGCTACTTTGCGAACCCGGTCAATCTAGCCATGCTGCGCCGCCTAGCATCCTCGGGCGTTGACCCCCAAAGCTCACGGTTGATCCGCGCCGAGAAGGTCCAATCTCATGAAGGCATAAACCATGCACAAGAAAGTCAGATGCCAAGCGCGAATATCGGCGCGGTGTTTACGGGTATGAACTTTGTACTTACCGGTACCTTGCCTACTTTGAGTCGAGATGAGGCGGGAGATATGATTCGCGCTGCCGGTGGGCACGTGTCGAGCGCTGTGTCCAAGAACACCACTGCGCTAGTGGCAGGTGAGGCCGCAGGTAGTAAGCTGAGTAAGGCCGAGCAACTCGGCATTGCAGTTTGGGATGAAGCCAAGCTCATCGAAGAGCTTCAGGGTTCGTCAAATGATCAATAAAGGATTTGAATGAAAGCCATCATTGGCGGTAGCGGCTTGGGCAAGATCAAAAGCTTGCAGTCTTTGCGACGCGAGGTAATTCGCACCCCTTATGGGGACCCTTCTTGCCCCCTGAGTTTTGGCACCCTAGGAGACTTCGATGTGGTCTTTTTGGCCCGTCATGGCGCGGGCCACAGAATTGCACCTCACGAAATTAACTATCGCGCGAACCTTTGGGCGCTCAAAGAAGTCGGCGTCACCGAGATCATCGCGGTGGCCGCTGTGGGCGGCATCGATCCAAACTTGAAAGCGGGCGATCTAGTTGTGCCCGATCAATTGATCGACTACACCTACGGGCGTAATCACACTTTTTTTCAGGGCCCAGATCAACCCGTTACC
>JANLRI010000332.1:0-11970 GCA_031361565.1 Betaproteobacteria bacterium
GGGTCTTAAAAGACCGTAAAAATCGCGTGAAACGAGCGTAAAATCTTTGCTATAAATCTTGTTAACAGGAACATTTTATGACCAATATCGTTATTGTCGCCGCGCAACGTACCGCCGTGGGTAAATTTGGCGGCAGTTTAGCCAAAATCAGCGCCCCGGAGTTGGGAGCCCACGTGATTAAAGGCCTTTTGGAGAAAACTGGCGTCGCTGGCGACGCAATCTCGGAGGTGATTCTCGGCCAGGTGCTCACAGCCGGGTCAGGCCAAAACGCCGCTCGACAGAGCGTCGTGAAATCAGGTCTGCCATTGAGCGTCCCGGCCATGACGATCAATAAAGTGTGTGGCTCGGGCCTTAAGGCCGTGATGTTAGCCAGCCAGGCGATTCGCTGTGGCGATGCCGACATCATTATTGCGGGCGGACAAGAAAACATGAGCGCCGCTCCTCACGTGCTTTTGGGCAGCCGCGACGGTCAGCGCATGGGTGACTGGAAGATGACCGATTCTATGATCGTAGACGGACTCTGGGATGTGTACAACCAGTACCACTTGGGTATTACCGCCGTTAATTTTGCCACGGCCCATTCGGTGAGCCGAGATGCCCAAGACGCGTTCGCCCTCGCCTCCCAACAAAAAGCGACTGCGGCTCAGGACGCCGGTCGCTTCAAGGCCGAGATTCTGGCCTTGTCGATTGCCCAACGCAAGGGCGATCCAATCATTTTTGATACTGACGAGTTCGTTAATCGCAAAACCACTGCCGAAGCGCTTTCGGGTTTGCGCCCTGCTTTTGACAAAGCCGGCACCGTGACGGCTGGCAACGCCTCCGGAATCAATGACGGCGCAGCCGCCGTGATGGTCATGACCGAGCAGCGCGCGACCCAATTGGGAATCACTCCCTTGGCACGGATCGTCTCCTATTCCTCAGCGGCCTTGGACCCCAAAATCATGGGCATGGGGCCAGTGCCCGCATCCCGCCTTGCACTCCAAAAAGCCGGATGGAAAGCTCAAGACTTGGACCTCATGGAAATTAACGAGGCCTTCGCAGCACAAGCGTGCGCCGTCAATCAGGAAATGGGCTGGGATACCAGCAAGATCAACGTCAACGGTGGGGCCATCGCGATTGGACATCCGATTGGTGCCTCGGGCTGCCGAATTTTGGTAAGCCTGCTCCATGAAATGGGTCGTCGCAATGCTAAAAAAGGCTTGGCCAGCCTGTGCATTGGAGGCGGTATGGGCGTTGCTTTAGCCGTGGAAAGATTCTAATTGAGGCAAATTATTTTTAAATTACCCGTATTTTGTGAATGCATTTTTTATCAATACGGGTTCTAATGGTGGGGCTGGTACCGCATGGTATTTCATCGATAATAGTCCGCTAGAAAGCGGCGATCAACAAGGGCTAGAGGAGCAAAAATGGCAGAACATAAAATCGGGCAAAAAAGAGTCGTGTTAGTGACTGGCGGTATGGGTGGCTTGGGTGAAACCATTTGCACCAAGATGTCGGACGCGGGCTATCAGGTCGTCGCCACTTATTCGCCGGGCAACACTACCCACGTCGAGTGGGTGAAGCAAATGAAGGAACGCGGTTACGACATTATGGCCGTGGCCTGCGACGTAGCGGACATGGACTCTTGCGCTAAAGCGGTGGCTCAGGTGAGCGCCAAGCTGGGCGCGGTTGACATTCTCGTCAATAACGCCGGTATCACCCGCGACATGACCTTCAAGAAAATGGACAAAGTCAATTGGGATGCCGTGATGCGCACCAATCTTGACTCCTTGTTCAACATGTCCAAGCAAGTGGTTGATGGTATGGTCGACCGAAATTGGGGGCGCGTCATTAATGTGTCCTCAGTCAACGGCTCCAAGGGTGCATTCGGTCAAACCAACTATTCGGCCGCCAAGGCTGGTGTACACGGCTTTTCCAAAGCCTTAGCTTTGGAAGTCGCCCGCAAAGGTGTCACTGTCAACACCATTTCCCCCGGCTACATCGGCACCAAGATGGTGACTGCCATTCCAAAGGAAATTTTGGATAGCAAAATCTTGCCGCAAATCCCTGTGGGTCGCCTGGGCCGCCCAGAGGAAGTTGCGGGTCTGATTATTTATCTAGCCTCTGAGGAAGCCGCTTTTGTGACCGGCGCCAACATCGCCATTAACGGCGGCCAGCACATGCAATAAGAAAGCGGGGATTCGGCCAAAAGCCGAGCCCTATTTGGTGCCGAACACACGATCCCCGGCATCACCCAGGCCGGGGACGATGTAGCCTTTTTCGTTCAGCCCGCGATCAATCGCTGCTGTGTAAATCGGCACATCAGGATGGACGTCATGGACGTTTTTGATGCCCTCAGGGCAAGTCAAAATACAGAGGAATTTAATCGAACGCGGCCCGAGTTCCTTGATTCGATCAATCGCTGCAATCGCTGAATTTCCCGTGGCGAGCATCGGATCCAGGATCAGTACGTCACGCTCGGCCGTGTCATGGGGCATCTTGAAGTAATACTCGATCGCCACCATGGTTTTAGGATCGCGGTACAGGCCGATATGCCCTACCCTGGCGCTCGGCATGAGTTCCAGCATGCCATCCAGCATCCCGGCACCCGCACGCATGATCGACAAGAAGACCATTTTCTTGCCGTCGATCACCTTGGACTTCATCGTCTCCAAGGGTGTTTGAATTTCAATTTCGTTCAAGGGTAAGTCACGCGTGACCTCAAAGGCCATGCACTGACTCAGCTCGCCTGCCAGCCGTCGAAAACTATTGGTACTGGTTTCGATTTTGCGCATGAGTGTAAGTTTGTGCTGCACCAGCGGGTGAGCAATCAGATGAACTTGTTTCATAGATACTGTGATTTCACTTTAGAGAATGGTGATACAAATAGCACTCAAACCCGGACCTGATTAGAACACCGTGCCGTCACTCACAATATTGAGTGGTGGCAGGCCGGCTCGTAGACGCTGTGCAGTTTTTCGGCCTGCGGCCCAGGAGCCGCCTTCCAGAACCTTTGCCAAGGGTAAATGCTGCGACGACAAAAAGCCGAGCTTGCTCTTGACCATCGGTGCCAGATGATCCAAAAGCGCAACGGTCGCCGCCCGCCATTCAATGATGACTGGATCAGTCACTAGGAATTCGCGCGCTTCCAATGATTGATCTTTGAGCCGCAATACACCGGTATCCATGAGCAGTCCGCCATTGCGGTACTCAGGCAACCCCGTCAGCGCATCCAGGTCGACGACTTGGATGCCCGCCGCCTCAAAGGCCTCGAGCAGTGAATAGCTCAACCACTGCGAGAGTTTATGGAAAGGCACCCAGGTACTTGCGCCGTTGGCGAGGCGATAAGGCCAGCAATCGCCAAGAGGCTGACCGTCCAGCTCGTTGCCGGTCAACCACATTCCACCCAGCCCTTCGAGGAGTGCGCTCAGAATATCTCCCGCAGCAATCGTCGACGTGTCTTGAATCAAATAGTCAAACAAACCACCGGGCCGAAAGTGATTTCCCACTTGAAACAGATCAGGCCGTCGATTGAGCTCGGCACCCAAGCGGTTCAAGAGCCGGGTACGACCCGCAACCCCCACCAAGGGGTTGCTTGCGCTGACCGAGAAGCCTTGTTCAAGTTGACCCGAGGTGAGGGCCAGCAGGCCGTCGGCGTCTGCTTGAAACGGAGAGCGCGGATCCGACGAAAAAGTACCCATTTCGAACATGCGGAACGAGGCCACACCCAAACCTTCACTGCGGGTATAGGTTTGACCTCCATCAATAAACTTCCAATGGGGTCCCGAGCCCGCATCCAGTAAAACGCTCACCACCGCCAGGTCAATTTCTGCTCGGGCTTGCTCGACCTTGCTCAGGCCAAACTTGACCATCTTTTGCACCAATTGGTCACGCCGGGGCACGCCGCCAGCCTCAAAATGCCGCCATCGACTGTGATAGGGAATATTGAGATCAGGATAGCGCTCTAATGTGGTGGCCACAATTTCTTGCGCAGCGCTGTCAAGCTTGGAGAGATCGACCTGCCAAGCGCCTTCACCCTGCTTTAAGCGCTCCAGCATCTCATGGGCAGCCTTGCGTACAGCCGCCGCATTCAGTAGTTCTTTTGCCGACATACTGACTAGAGACCGCGACCTAAGGTGCTGAGGAGTTTTTCATCGTCGGGCACGATCGCGTCCGGCGTGTAATAGCCAGCCGCCATCTTGGCCTGAATCTCTACTTGGGCATCGGCGGGTACGAGGTAATCCGGAATCTTGACCCGCTCGCCAATCTCGATACCACTATTGACCAGGGCGTCGTACTTCATATTGCTCATCGATACGAGGCGATGAATCTTGGTGATGCCAAACCAGTGCAGGACATCCGGCATGAGCTCTTGAAAGCGCATATCTTGGACCCCCGCGACACACTCGGTTCTCTCAAAATATTTGGCGGCACTATCGCCACCGACCTGGCGCTTACGAGCGTTATAGACCAAGAACTTCGTGACTTCGCCAAGCGCGCGACCTTCCTTGCGGTTGTACGACACCAAGCCTACCCCTCCTTTCTGGGCACCAGCAATGCACTCTTCAATGGCATGAGTGAGATAAGGGCGGCAGGTACAAATATCGGAGCCAAAGACATCCGAACCGTTGCATTCGTC
Source organism: Betaproteobacteria bacterium (assembly GCA_031361565.1). GTDB lineage: Bacteria > Pseudomonadota > Gammaproteobacteria > Burkholderiales > Burkholderiaceae_E > JAPOKJ01. Next base: position 4,619 of record JANLRI010000332.1, read on the forward strand.
ATGCACTCGCGCGGTGAGCGTAATGGCTGGATTCGCGAGATCGCGGGGCTCGCCCATGATGTACACGGTCTGACCTCCAATCGGGGGCAGAAACACTTCGATATCACTGCGCGTAACCAGCTCGGGGTACATCCCGCCCGTCTCCTCAAAGAGAACCCTGCGCAACTCGGCTTCAGTGCAGCCAAAGCGCTTGGCGATGCCCGGCAAGTACCAAACAGGCTCAAGCGCCGCCTTGGTCACAACGCAGGCACCGGACTCCTTAAGAATGACACCGTCCGGCTTTAGTCGACCGCTAGCTATGGCCTCGCGCATCTCCGGCAGCTCAATATGAGCCTTGGTGACCGCGATGCTTGGACGAATATCGTAGCCCTTTTCAAAGTAACCAGAAAACGCATCGGTGACCATCGCTCCGAAAGGGTCGAGCGATACTATTTTCTCGGGGTCGAACCACTGAGGATAGGGCCCGATCAAGTCGGTCGGTTTGGTATTGGTTAGGTCCGCCCTTCGATTTCTATCGAGGCCGCCTGATGCAATGGCCAGAGCCCGGTAGATGCCATAGGAGCCCGAGTGGGTGCCAATGACATTACGATGCGTTTTGTTGGTGGTCGTGCCAATCACCGGCCCACGAGTGCCGGGATCTTTGGCGCCCCATTCAATGGGCAAGACTTGATGTCCACCGGCTGCAGGATGAGAGGTGAGGCGGATATGACGCGAATTTACGATTTCAACGGGCATGACAATTCACTGCTATCAAAGACACAGTTAACGCTAAGTTTTTATCTCCGTCAAGCGCCAAACATCGGTGCGCGAGATTTAGTCAACGCGAACCTAGCTGCAGCGCCGATCCGGACTGACTCAGTGCACGTTCAAGTTTTAGGTAAGGTGACGCCTTGTTGCCCTTGGTACTTACCGCCTCGGTCTTTGTAAGAGGTTTCACACACTTCATCACCCCCCAGGAAAATAACTTGGGCGCAGCCTTCTCCCGCATAAATCTTGGCAGGCAGCGGTGTCGTATTGGAAAACTCCAAAGTGACGTGACCTTCCCACTCGGGCTCGAGCGGAGTGACATTCACAATGATGCCGCAGCGAGCATAGGTCGATTTGCCGAGGCAAATCGTCAGCACACTGCGCGGAATTCGAAAATACTCATAGGACCGGGCGAGCGCGAAGGAGTTCGGCGGGATAATACAGACCGGTCCTTTGAAGTCGACGAATGATTTTTCGTCAAAGGCTTTTGGATCAACAATCGTGCTGTTGATATTAGTGAAGATCTTGAACTCATCTGCACAGCGCAAATCGTAGCCGTAACTCGAAGTGCCATAGGACACAATTCTGTGGCCATTCACCTCGCGCACCTGACCAGGTTCAAAGGGTTCAATCATCGGAGCCTTGTTGGAGCGATCCGACACCGTACGTATCCATTTATCTGACTTAATACTCATGGACGTCATTTTACAAGCAAGTTTGATCCGGGGTTCGGTTTGCGCCTTAAGGCCGGCGATGCTATCTTGCCTTCCGAGACGAATACCCTTCAAAAGATCTAACCGAATAGGCCAAGATGGATCTCGGAAAACTTCTTGCTCAACGAACCCTTCGCCTGGGCTTTACGGTAGCCTGCGCACTAGGTCTATGCTTAGTGATCCTGGCTTTTTTGAACTCCCAGGCTCAGCAACGCCAAAACAAGAGTTTGATTGAGACTGCCGCGCGCGCGGCCCTGGAGCTGGTCGCCAACCCAGCGGGGCCATCTACCGCAAGGCGCAGCCCGCCGCAGTCAGGAAGTGCTTTTAAAAGCTCCAGCACCGCTTTAGAGTTTGACGAGGCCGAACGCCTTAGCCAGGCGGTCGTCGAAAGAGTTTACAAAGAATCAGAAAGGCCAACCCTTAGCCATGAGCTGCGTGAAAATGCAATGATGGCGGCCGTTTCATTCGCCGCCTTCTTGGCGTTTTCAGCATTGCTGATCGCTCTCCACAAAAAAACCATTCGCACCGCCTTGGCTCCGGTACAAGGCATGGTGAAAGAATTAGAGGCCTTTGAAGCCGGGGATCTTGACCGTCGCATGCCCGAAGTTCCCCTAAAGGAGCTGGACTCCGTCTCAAGAAGCTTTAATCATCTTGCCGAGAGTTTGCAAGCATCGATCAATTCGCAAGAACATCTTTCCAGACAACTCATCGAAATGCGTCAGCAGGAAAGGCTCCATCTTGCGCGCGATTTGCATGATGATCTTGGTCAAACTTTAACGGCGGCCGCCATCGAAATTGAGGCAGCGCGTATCCAAACTGTTCATCTTGCTCAAGCATCGCTGCATTTTGAGAAAATTGAGAATTCCTTAGATCGGGCTCGACAATCGTTGCGACAACTCACCGCAAATTTGCGCGGTGAAAGCTCTCAAACCTCCGCTCTGGACTTTGCAGCATTGCTTCTTTTTTGGAAGTCCCAGCATCCAGAAGTTGCTTGGGAGTTAAGTACGGATCTGCTTCAACAGCTCAAGAGCCTTCGCCCCGAGCACAAAGCGGTCGCTTTTCGCATTTTGCAGGAATCCTTGACGAATGCGTTTAAGCATAGCGCGGCCAGCCATTGCAGAATTACCTTAGCGTTGGCGAACGATTCGAACGCTTCGACGTCTAGCTCAGTCGCCAGCTTAGACATTAGCAACGACGGCCTGCTTGTCCAACAGACAAGCGCAACGGGTTTCGGTCTTGAAGGCATGAAGGAGAGAGCGCTGTCAATTCAGGCTCACGTTCGCGCGGGGCTTGAAAGCGATGGCTTTTGGCATGTGCGCTTGGAGCGAGCGCACCCAGCCATGAGCGCAGTGCAGTGATGCGCGTCATGATCGTCGACGATCACGAAGTGGTACGTCTCGGTTTTGCCTCTTTACTTAGAGCTACGAGTGTCTATGAAGTCGTGGCCGAGGCCAGCTCGGTAACGCAGGCCTACCTTGCCTTGCAATTGGCAGAAACCAAGCAGTGTTTACCGGATGTACTGGTCACCGATCTCAACCTCGAAGGAGCGAGCGGCCTCGAATTAATTGGCAAGGTGAGAGAGCGTTTCCCTGGGATCAAAATTCTCGCCCTCTCCATGCATGAGAATGGTGCCCTGGTGCAACGAGCACTCGATTTGGGGGCACAGGGTTACTTCTGTAAATCTAGTAAACCAAGCGGGCTGAAAGAAGCCATAGAAATCATCGCGGCCGGCAGAATTTATATCGATACGGCCGCTCAAACAGCACTTAATGCGCATCGCGAGACCAAACAAGTGTTCGAGTCTCTTACCCGACGAGAATTTGAAGTTTTACGTCAAATGATCAAGGGTGAAAACTATTTGAGCATCGGTAAAACGCTTAACCTCAGCGTGAAAACCATCGCCAATCACCTTTCTTCAATCCGAGGCAAGCTCGGGGTAGAAACGGATTTTCAGCTGATCCGGTTGGTGGATACTTTGGGTCTTGCGTTGCTATAACGCCTCATCACCCCGTAGAGAGGCACAACAATACGTTTGCTGGGTCAAAAACGAAGCCCCTGACGCAAGGGTTTGCCACATCTTCCCTTATGATGCCGCACGAGGAGAAACTATCATGCCGCCAAAAGCTAAAAATCGATTGACTTCACGGGAACTTTCGCCGCAAGGCATCGTCCTTACGCATCGCCTGAACCCTATCGTTCTTGCCTTGCTCGCCATGCCTATCGTAGGCCTGACCCAAGCGCAAACCCTGGACGAAGTGGTGGTATCTGCCACCCGTTCCGAGCAAAAGACATTCGATGCACCCGGTGCGATTCAAGCGGTCGGTGCGGAGGTCATCAAGGAATCCGGTCCGCAGATCAATCTGTCCGAGTCGCTGAATCGAGTGCCCGGTGTCGTGGTCTTGAATCGCCAGAATTACTCCCAGGACCTGCAGCTTTCGATTCGCGGATTTGGCGCACGCTCACAATTTGGTATTCGTGGGGTTCGCTTGATCGTGGATGGCATTCCCGCCACGATACCTGACGGCCAAGGCCAAGGCTCTACCGTTAGCCTGTCCTCGGCAGAACGTATTGAGGTGTTGCGCGGCCCGCTGTCTCAGCTCTACGGCAATTCTGCGGGCGGAGTCGTTCAGGTATTTAGCGCCAATGGCCCTAAAATTCCCATGGGCGAAGTCGACCTCGTTTTTGGCAGCAATGCAACGCGCCGCTCCAGCGTTCGCACGGGTGGTGAAAGTGGTAGCGTCAATTGGATGGCGGATTACACGGTCTTCAAAACAGATGGTTTTAGAGACCATTCTGCGGCGGAACGTAAGCAGTTCAATACCAAGTGGAATTTTGCATTAGGTGATAAAACAAAGCTAAGTTTGATCGCCAATATTTTTGATCAGCCGCTTTCGCAAGACCCGATCGGCCTTACCCGAGCAGAATACACCGCCAATTCCAGGCAAACCAACCCGATTGCCACCAGCCAGGATGGCGGTAAAACGGTCAAGCAAAATCAGTATGGCGCGGTGCTGGATCACTACTTTGATGCCGACTCCAAACTGACCGCCCGCCTCTATTCGGGCACTCGCGATGTTTATGCCAAGCTCACCATTCCGCCGGCGGCGCAAACCGCAGCGACTTCCGCAGGTGGAATTGTTGCGCTTGATCGCGACTACTCTGGTGTAGGCATTCAGTACTCGAAACGGGTCAAGCTTGGCGAGCAAAGTAGCCTATTGGCGACAATCGGATACGACTACGACAGTATGCGCGAGGTTCGCAAGGGTTTTCTGAATACAAATGGCGTGCAAGGCGCTCTCAAACGCAACGAGCTCGACACTGTCAAAAGCGAAGATTTCTACGCCCAAGCTAATTGGGCGATTAATTCCAAATGGAGCATGATCGCCGGGGTGCGCTCCACCAATGTACGGTTTAACGTGGCCGACTCCTTTATCGCCACTGGCAATCCAGACGATAGTGGCTCGGTGAAGTACAGCGGCACCAACCCAGTGTTAGGGGCCACGTACCACCTCAATGACAATACCAATCTCTATGTCAACTGGGGGAGAGGCATTGAAACGCCTACGTTTACCGAGTTGGCCTATCGGGTCGGTGGCAGCGGTCCAAACTTTGGTCTGCAAGCAGCGCGTAGTCGTCATATCGAAGCGGGCGCCAAGTTTAAACTCGACAACAACCACCGTGTCGATGTAGCAGTCTTTAGCATCAACAATGCCGGAGAGCTCAGTGTCGACACCAATGCCGGTGGCCGGTCTACGTTCAAAAATGTCGGCGACACCCGCAGAGAAGGCATTGAACTTGCCTATTCAGGGCGCTTGAGCGATACCTTCACCGCCTATGCCTCCGTGACGGCCCTCGACGCACGTTTTCTGGACACCTTTGTCTCCAACGGCGTGACCGTAGCCGCGGGTAAAAAACTACCTGGTACGCCGCCCACCTCGGCCTTCGCCGAGCTCGCCTGGCGTCCGAAATTGAGTGGCGCATGGAGCGGCTTGTCGACTGCCGTTGAAATGGTTCACCGCGGCAAACTCTATGTCAATGACGCCAACACAGATGCGGCCGATGGTGCGACTACCTTCAATTTGCGTGCAGGATTACAACAAAAAGTCGGGCAATGGAGCTTTAGACAGTTGCTCAGAGTCGACAACGTGGCCAACAAGACCTATGCAGGGTCCGTCATTGTCAATGAGGGCAATTCGCGCTTCTTTGAAACTGCGCCTGGACGCACCTGGATGATGTCCCTAACGGCGCGTTACGATTTCAAATAAACTTGGGGTTAGCATCGCCTTGCCAAGGCCCCTCGTGCGAAGAGCAAAAAAAACCGAGCTCGGAGGGAGATCCTTGCTCGGCGAGGCGGAGACACTAAACAAATTAATTTTAGTCAAATCAGAGTCTTTGTACATCCCCCATTTGGATGATTTTGCAAGTTTTCTTGCGACAAAGACCCTAATAATTCGGTAGATCGGAACGGAGCCATGAGAAAAAAATCGTCTGAAGGGTTGATTGCGGAGGATCCTTCCTATTTGACCTTCCATTTGTGGCTCTTGATCACGATGGCATGCGCTTTTGCGGTATTCATTTCAGTACAAACCGGTGGCATGTCGTTTGTGATTGACAACGACAGCACCTTCATTAGTTCCGCGATCATGTTGTTCTTCTTAAGCTCAACCTTGTTTTGTGGTCGTCGCGCTTACCGGCTCTCACGAGAGCTCATTGCCGTCCAATATCGCGCCCAACACGACTCGGTTTTTGGTAAGGGTTTGAATCTTCACTTGCCCAAGGATTCCGCGCAGATTTGCGAGGGCACTTGGAGTGGACAAGTACTCGCCAAAGCGAGCAGCAACAAAGAAGAGCGCGAGACGATGATCCAGGCGCTTGAGGAAAAAATTCTTGGCCCGCACGACGTGGGATGGTTTATCACTGAATCCTTAACCAAGTTAGGACTACTCGGCACCGTCATCGGATTTTTGATCATGCTGACGGCCTTGATCGGCTCTAACCAGCTCGAGCTCTCCGCAATGCAGATGATTTTGCGAGATATGGCCTCCGGCATGGGCATCAAGATTATCGCCACCGTCGTAGGCTTGCTTTGTAATATGATTTTGGCTCTGGAATGGCTTCTGCTTGATCGTTGCGCCCAAAAAATCCTGAGTGGAGTTCGGTTGCAGCTCGGCACCCGGGGATTGGACTCCTCGTCGAACGTAGCCAGGCCGCACAGCCCGTTAAGTGAGTTAGCCCCGGCCCAATGAGCTCGAAACGCGCCCCGCGTCGCAACTATGGGCAGGACCCATTTACCGACATGCTGTTCAACATCTTGCTGGTGTTGTCCCTGCTGTTTGCGATGGCCCTGGTGTTTATCAATCCGCCCGCCAAGGACGGCAACATCAATCTCAAGGCCGAGTTTCTAATCACGGTCTCCTGGCCCGACGGTGATCCGAACGATATCGACACTTGGGTGCAAGACGCCACCAATCGGGTGTGTTGGTACAAAGCACGGGACGAAGGCTTGATGCATTTGGATCGCGACGACCGCGGCGCGCTCAACGATAAGATCACCATTAATGGCAAAGAGGTGATCAACCCTTTGAATCAAGAAGTAGTGACCTTGCGCGGCGTAGAGCCGGGTGAGTACACGGTCAACGTGCATTACTTTAAATCAGAAAATCAAAAACCGGTGCCGGTGACGGTACAGGTGGTCAAGGTGAATCCGAAGGCGGAGATCGTGTTCTACGGCACCATCGAAATGACCCGTCCCGGCGAAGAAAAAACAGCGGTGCGGTTTACACTGAACTCTAGTGGCAACTTTAGCGACGTCAACACCGTTTTTAAACCAATGGTAAGAGGAGACAAATAGAATGAACCCCACGTCTAGCTTGGGCATCAATGGCCCCTTGC
>JANLRI010000542.1:0-2327 GCA_031361565.1 Betaproteobacteria bacterium
CGAGTCTTTGAGAAGTCTGGATGTTGCTTTATCTGTGGATACGCGCAAGCCCGCAGTAATGTTGGCCGCTCTTGAAGCCGGGGCCGATCTACTCAATGACGTGGAGGGTTTCAGAAGTCTTACGGACGAAACTTCACGCGACCAAACGGGTCAGCAAGTTCAGACTCAAGCGTTACTTCGCGAAGGTATTGTTAAATATAAGGCAGGTCTGTGCATCATGCACATGCAGGGCGACCCGCTTACCATGCAGAAAAACCCCATCTATCGGGATGCCGTCGCAGAGGTCTGTCAGTTCTTGCAAACTCAGGCCAACGCTTTGTTGTCTATGGGCGTTGCAACAGAGCAACTGGTTTTGGATCCTGGGATTGGATTTGGAAAAGCGCTTGAGCACAACCTAGCGATACTGAATCGCCTGGAAGAGTTTCAAAGCTTAGGTCGGCCGCTGTTAGTTGGGCTTTCCAGAAAATCCTTTTTGGGTCAATTGACCGGGCGAGGTGTTGAAGATCGCCTGGCGGCTAGTCTGTCTGGTGCCTTGGCGGCGGTTTCGAGGGGTGCAAGTGTTGTCCGGGTTCACGATGTGGCTGAGACAGTAGATGCACTAAAAGTGTGGCGTGCGATTCAAGCTCCCTTCAGAGCATGAACGCCTAAAGGATAATTATGGCTCGTAAATATTTTGGTACTGACGGCATCCGAGGCAAGGTTGGAACCTATCCGATTACCCCTGATTTTGTGATGCGCTTAGGCTATGCCGCTGGCAAGGTCCTGTCGGCAAAGAGAAAGTCTGGCCGACCCGGCGTGCTGATTGCAAAGGATACGCGAGTCTCTGGCTATCTTCTCGAGTCTGCTTTAGAAGCGGGCTTTGCATCGGCGGGTGTTGATGTACACATGTGCGGCCCACTGCCCACCCCCGGCGTGGCCTACCTGACTCGCGCCCTGCGGCTTTCCGCAGGCGTCGTCATCAGCGCGTCGCATAATCCCTTTGATGACAATGGCATCAAATTCTTTTCTCAAGACGGTGACAAGCTCGACGATCAAGTGGAGCTCGAAATTGAAGCCGAGCTTGAACGCCCCATGTCCTGTGTAGACTCCTACAAATTAGGCAAGGTCAAGCGGGTTGAAGATGCTGCTGGCCGTTATGTCGAGTTTTGTAAGGCGACTTTCCCTAACTATCTCGATCTGAGTGGATTGAGAGTGGTGATTGATTGCGCCCATGGTGCAGCCTATCAAACCGGTCCGGCGGTACTGCATGAGCTCGGTGCTGAGGTCATTCCGATCAATCATTGGCCTGATGGTTTCAATATTAATTTGCGCGCAGGTGCAACCCATCCGGAGGTCTGTCAAGAGGCGGTCGTGGCGCACCATGCCGACGTGGGTATTTCCATGGATGGCGATGCGGATCGCTTACTCATGGTCGACAGTGACGGGCGCATTTATAACGGCGATGAGCTGCTGTATGCCATCGTGATGGATAAACACAAGGTGTCGCCAGTCGCTGGCGCCGTGGGTACCTTGATGACTAATTTTGCCCTGGAGCGCGCCTTTGCGGATGCCGGCATCGGCTTCGTCCGTTCTAAGGTGGGTGACCGTTACGTTTTAGAAATGTTGAAGGAAAAAGGCTGGATGTACGGTGGCGAGGGTTCAGGTCATTTGATCTGCCTGGACTGTCATTCCACTGGCGATGCCACCATTAGCGCCTTGCAGGTGCTTGCCGCGATGCGCCGCGGTGGTCAATCCCTTGCTGCGCTCGTGTCCGGTTTGAAGTTGTATCCACAGACCCTGATTAATGTGAAGGTCGATAAGAGTTTTGACCTCAAGGCATGCACCGCGCTTCATCAGGCGCAGACTCAGGTGGAAGCCGAGTTAGGTAAAACGGGCCGGGTGTTGATTCGTGCTTCGGGCACCGAACCACTCTTGCGGGTCATGGTGGAAGCCGAGAGTGACGACATCGCACAACGTCAGGCGGAACGCTTGGTTTCCGCAATTGGATAATTTAGGATAGAATCTTGGGTTCTCGGGGTGTAGCTTAGCCTGGTATAGCGCCTGCTTTGGGAGCAGGAGGCCGGAGGTTCGAATCCTCTCACCCCGACCATCTTTTTTAATGCCCGATACTTCTAAGTGCCGAGTTCTTTCGGTAAGTAGATGGATCTCTGCCCGTAGCTCAGTTGGATAGAGCATCAGCCTTCTAAGCTGAGGGTCACAGGTTCGATTCCTGTCGGGCAGGCCAAGATGGAATGAAGTAAAGTAAAGTTACTGTAAAGAACCGTGGTGGCTGTAGCTCAGTTGGTAGAGCCCTGGATTGTGATTCCAGTGGTCGTGGGTTCGAGCCC
>JANLRI010000562.1:0-2645 GCA_031361565.1 Betaproteobacteria bacterium
AAGGCATGTCGGTTCGCCCCGATCACCGCATGGTTGCCCACACCGGCTTCTTGACCTACGCCAGGCTCTTGGCCAGTGGAGTGGAAGACCCGGGCGTGGCCCCAGCAGTAGCGTAATTTGGCGCTGGCGGCTGGGTACAACCACCCGGCGGCAAGCTCAGTAGCGAACCTCTTGCTGGTTCGGCGCACAACGAGCGAGACCCCGAAGATTGGCCTGTGGCGACGAACCGTAAGGGTATCCGCCGTTTTACGGGTTTGTCATGGCACCCTTTCTGCGTGAACGGGCTAGATATTGCGTTGGGGTTGGCAGTACTTGCCGCGTTTATTGGCGGATACCGTCGAGGTCTTTTGCTGCGCGTGAGTACCTGGGTATTCGCAGTGCTGGGCTTGCTGCTTGTGGCTTCCAACCTCGATTGGGTGCTGCAACGCCTTGGCTCTCCCAAGGCCGGTCAGCGAGTTGGGGCACTTCTCCTGGCTCTCGTGGCAGGTGCGGTTATAGGGCGCCTGGTTGGGTACCTGTTCGGTTCCTGGATCCAAGATCGGCTCCCGAGCAGGCCTTTACGAACCTTCAACCGGTTTGGCGGTGGCCTGGTTGGTGTCGCTGGAGTGGCCCTGGTGGCATGGCTCGCGCTGCCCCTACTGGCCCTTATTCCCGGTTGGCCCGCCACCACCACTCGGGGGTCTTTGGTGGCCAAAACGCTTTCTGGGAAAATGCCCGCGCCGCCAAATGCCCTTTCTTCGCTTCGTCGTCTCGTTGATGGTGGCCGGATTCCACAGGTGATCGACATCCTGCAAGGTTCTGTTGATGCCGGTAGCGCGCCCCTGCAATCGACCATTCCCACTGGAGTGCTTACCGGATTCCAACCCTTTTCCGTGAAACTTTCCTCCACAGCATGCGGCGTAGTTACCGACGGGAGTGCCCTGGCCATTGGCGGCTCCCGGGTACTTACCAGTGCGCACGGTGTTAGCGGGGCGACCGAAGTAGTGGCGACGATCGATTCCGGGGAGCAACGCAAAGCCACGGTGGTAGCCATCGATCCTAAACGTGACCTGGCCATCGTTAGCCTCGAAGGCTGGAGTTCTGAGGCTGCGCCGTTGACCGATGCAGACCCCGGAATGGAAGTCGCAACATTTGGGTATCCCGGTGGCGGTGGTTTGGCCATCACGCCCGGGGGAGTGCAGCAGATTGCCACCTCGAAAGGGCGCGATATCTATGACAAGGCAACGGCTGTGAGAACGGTGGCGGTCTTGGCCTCGAAACTGGCTAGCGGCGATGCTGGCGGTGCCGTTCTGAACAACCTGGGAGAAGTCGTGGGAATGGCCTTTGCCGTGGCCCCTGACCGCCACAGTACGTCCTACGCGGTTCCCACCGTGGTGATCCGTGAATTCCTCGCGGAGGTCGCCGGCGGCGACCGGGGAAAGCTTCCTGGAGCGTGTCTGCAAAGTAAATAGTGACGCCGGTCGGGATTTGTTCTTCAGGAGTGGTTAGCAAAGTCGTAGACCGGAGCCGCTGGCCAGGAACCCGAGAATCGAGAATCCCGGAGTTGAGAACCAGGAAGTTGCGCCGCAAACCTGGGAAACAAAAACGGCGCCGGACTGCAGAAGCAGTACCGACGCCGCTAAGGGTTCGTTACAACAGTCAAGCAACCGTCGAAGCTTTCGCCAGACCGTCGACCTCAGAGTTTGTCTATTCCATTTCGATGAAGATGCACTCGCCTGGGCACTCTTCGGCGGATTCAATGGTGCCGTCGTGGTCTTTCTCGACAACGTTGGCAAGACCCTCAGGTCCTCCTGGATCGGAGAACACTTTGGCGCCCTCCTTCACGTAGGCGAGGCCGTCATCAAGAAGGGTAAACACCGAAGGGGCAATCTCTTCACAGAGACCGTCGCCGGTGCACAAATCCTGATCGATCCAAACTTTCATTCCCATCGGGGGTTCTCTCTTTTCAAACTGATGGGTGGGTGCATTTTCGACCCACTGAGCTACTTGCAACCTTATCTCTATCGGCAGGCGTAAAGGTGAACTCAAGGTGCTTTGTTGGTGAGTTTTCGTCGGTCACTTCAGACTTTTCGGTGTCTTCGGTCTCACCGGTCTCTTTGGCTGCTTTCGTCGGACGTGAGTCGTTGCGTTACGCCCTTGAATTTACGCCGCGGTCTTGTCAAGTTTTTGCCGTTCTTGCTGTGTTTTGGCCAGGTTGGTTTGATGCTTTCTCGAGGTACACAGGGTTCAGTGCTGGTCGGTGACGGGGTGTTGCTTGTAAGGTGCTGTCTGGGCGTAAGTTCGATAGGAGTTTCGAGCGGGTTGTTCGCTCAGATTCCCCCACTGCAGGAGGCCGGCGATGGCGCTATCAGATCGCAAATCTAACGAATACGAGCTTCGTCTTGGCTCCTATGAACGCGAGGTCGCCGAGCTCCAAGAGCAGATCAAAATGCTCGAAGATGAGGTGGTTAGTCTTCGTCGCAAGCTCCAAGACGCGCCAAAGCGGGTGCGTACGTTGGAGGAACGGCTCCTCGAAACTAAGGGCCAACTCACCCAAGCCGTCAGCCAAAACGAGAAGCTCACCTACACGTTGCGAGAAGCACGTGAACATATTGCTGCGCTGCGCGAAGAAGTTGAAAAGCTCACACAACCGCCATCAGGTTACG
>JANLRI010000578.1:0-5315 GCA_031361565.1 Betaproteobacteria bacterium
AGGTAATTCCTTTGAAGGTATGGGATTGAGTAAGGGCCATCCCTCATACGCGGTGAATCCAGGTCGGTGCAATCGTGGTTCCCAAGCCTGCGCCGTAACCCTGAGAGATGTTCAGACCGGCCAAGGGTTCGAGGTAGCGACCGTTCTTCAAACTTGAGGGCATGGGTTGCACTTTATTTGTTGTTTAGGCAAAGATAAATATGCTGAAATGACATTCATCGTTCCTGTTTTAAAGACAATATGGACAAATTTCAGGAAATGACCGTCTTTGTGGCGGTCGTGGATGCAGGCAGTTTTGTGCGGGCAGCCGAGGAGCTGGACATCTCCAAAGCCGTGGTCTCGCGACTGGTGGCTGACTTGGAAAACCGCTTGCGGGTTCGACTCTTGCACAGAACGACGCGCAAACTTTCCATGACTGAAGAGGGCCAATCCTTTTACGCCCGGTGCAAGGCGGTATTGGCAGATGTTGAAGTAGCCGAAGCGGAAGTCATGGCCCATACCGGTCAAGCTCGAGGGGTGCTCAAGCTCAATGTTCCCGTGACTTTCGGCATCCTGCATCTCGCTCCTCTTTGGGGGAAATTTCTGTCGCAAAATCCCGAGGTCACATTGGACGTGACCTTGTCGGACCGTGTGGTGGACCTGGTTGAAGAGGGATACGACCTGGCGGTGCGTATAGGCCGCTTGAGCAGTTCCTCACTGGTGAGTCGCCAGCTATCGAGTTCACGCATGGTGCTTTGTGCTTCGCCTGCTTATTTGAAGCGGCATGCCATGCCAATGCATCCATCGCAATTGACATCGCACTCCATCATCGCTTATAGCCTGTTGTCAACGGGCGATCACTGGGAGTTTGCCGGCCCGAATGGAGTCGTCAGTGTCAAAGTCAAGCCGCGCATGAAAACCAATAGTGGCGACACTTGTTTGAGAGCCGCCGTGGAGGGTCAGGGGATCGTCTTGCAGCCTGCGTTCATCGTGAACCAGGATCTCGAGTCTGGAAAACTGGTAGAAATTCTGCCGGGTTACCAGTCCGGTGAATTTGGAATTTATGCGATCTACCCCAGTCGCCATAACGTGTCGCCCAAGATCCGCATTCTGATTGACTACCTGGTAAAGGCTTTTATTAATAAAAGTTGGACATGAGCGAAACTGAGAAAGGTCCGCAAACCTTTGGGCATTGAACGTAGAACGCGACCCGATCCTCTGTAAGAAAGTGACTAGCGAGCCAGGGTCAGGCAAATGGATCAACGCAAGAGCAGTGCCCGCATCAAAGAGTGGCCGATAGGCCATGCCGTCGTGCACCCCGTGAGCCGCTCCTAGGGCAAATTGTCATGAATCCATTATGCGAGGGCGCGCCAATCAGCGTCTTTGTCTGGTCGGTCAATGAACCACGGAATGACGATGCAGGCCATTGCCCCGGTGAGACCCTGCGAGTCGCGTTTATCCCAGATGTGCGCTGCGTAGTTGCTTTCGTTCGAGCCGCAGTTGTGCCCCTTCTGGTTTCCGAGTTGGTTGATGGTTGGTGAACGGTACGCGGAGCGAACCGCAACACGGCCGAAAGTTGCCTGTAATGGCTCAAGTAGTTCCTGACACAATTTCCGGCTAACGCTCAGGGCCAAGTCAGTGTCTTCAGGAATGTTAGGCTTACCATAGAAGTTCGCGATATCGCTGTATAGAAAGTCGCGCATAAAGAAATTTGGGGAAAGCCGCTCACGGCCGAGTTCCTCGAGTGAATTCACGGACTGAGGAGCGCGCATAAGTCTCCGGAGTGTTGCCTAACAGGACCGTGAAACAACCCATTTCCCCAATGGCTGAAGCAGGGAAAAATGGGTCAAAGATCCGAGAAGATTTCATCGGAAGAGGTGACGAAGAAACGATCAAGAATTACAGACAACCTGATTATAAAAGCCCTTAAGCGGGCCGAGACTGGTGTCGCTGCGCAGGGTCAGGCCCGAGATCTAGCGTGACCAGCTCGAAAGAGAGCGACGTTGTGACTGTGACAATAAGCAATAAGGATCGTGTGCGCTTGGGTAATTTCAAAGCTCAAAGTTTAGGCTTAGAGGGTGCTAACGGCAGGGCGCCTCACAAGGGCCGCCGAAAACGTCCTGAGTGCAATTAGCTTAGGCTTGGTCGCTCGCCACCATATTCCGCTCGCACGAAGGCCGAGGAAGGAGTGCGGGAGAACCCCAGAAGCTCTCGCGCAAAGAGGACCGAGGCCTGAGAACGGTGGCTTCGTTCACCTATGTTTCTCCGCACAATCTAAGGAGCCGATCGTCATGCAGCAGACATAGCCCCAGCTTGAGTCAGGTCAGAGTGACGTACTTGCTGCATATGGCAAGCGGTGGACCCACAAGCTGATAATCCTTGGACAAGTCCCGATATGTTCAGTTTTTCTGCTAGACGGATTACTAACCTAGACGTTGTAATTCGCGCCTTCGGTTTGCTTGCAAGAATACTTGGAGCAATCATCACATGAATCGGTTCTCGCGGCGACTACGAGTAGCAACACTGCTGTGAATATCGGCGCGGCGCGCGCAACCGATGCTCGCCGCCTCGGTTGCATCGTCAAGTTATGACTCTAGCCATGAAAAGCTCATAGTTGAGTATTCTCAGTGCCCACTTATATGCGAACTTCATCAAAAGCCCCCAAGAATTTGCTTGTCGCAACCAAGGGTGACGCGCGTATTTGAGCGCCACCGCTCACGAGCGCTCAAGCCTAGCGCCCCACCCGATCCATCTTGCGCCATTCCCCCGTCGAACCTACGTTCGGATTTGCACTTGGGTCTTGGGTGCCGACGAATTGCCCTTGCCCATCCGTCCAATAGTATTTGTAGGTCATCGGCATTTCCACTTGAGGGGTCGTCCCAAACGGATTGGCGAAAGTTTGCACGCCACCCAGATTTTCACGCACGGCGAAGTTCTTCCGATCTTGGCTAGCGTTACGTTGATCAGTGACCTGCTGCCAATTCTTCTGTGACCAGTCGCGATACTGTCGCGCGGCCTCACCGTAGGCCACCGAGTTACGCAGATTCTGCTGCATGACGCCGCGTGCCCCGAAAGCAGCGCCGTTCAGAGCGGACACCTGATCAGCCACTTGTGGCAGCCAAGAACCGTAGCCGCTCCATTGGTTTGCTGTCGACAATGCGGCGGTCATTGCCATCGTCGCGGTGTCATATGCAGGTGCGATGGAAACCTTGGTCACACCAAGATGCGCAATACCTCCAGACACATAGCTAACATCAAACTCGACGGCCTGAGAAAATCCGGCGACTGGCCTGGCTTGCCGCGCCGCCCCCATCTGGAGATTCTGAACCCTCATCGACGACAATTTTTCGTAAGCAAAGCGCCCAGGCGGATAATTCAAGCGCATCCCTGCAACGCCCACCATAATCGTTAAGGCCTTGTGATCGGGGGGCCAACAGAGTAAGAGCGTATTGCCCATCTTCGCCGACCCGCCAGCCTGGTGGCAGCGCGAATGAAAAGAACTTCCCTTGCGCGATACGCAGATCACCTCCTGCGGTCGATTTGAGCGCCCCGCCTGAGCTTGCGGCGCCGGTGCTGGGCGGGACAGGTGTCACTCGAACGAACTTTCCTCGTGAATTGTCCACTGATTGATCGAGACTGGAAGGCGGCGATCCACTAAACCCAGGTTTGCTGCTGTTCTGAGCCAGCAATGTCGTTGACGTTGCCAAAACAATTAAGCCTTGAACAACAGACCACAAAAATAGGGAGTCGGGAACCTAGGACGGGCTTTAGTGAGTCTATACAGTTAACGCGGGTACCGGATCAATATCGATAGACTCATTCATCAGATGCTTATTGGAAAGCCTTGTCAAAAAAGGCAGGGATCTCTTCGGCTAGCCGCTTCAAAAGGGCAGGGCGATCAAAGCCAGGGGGGTCGGCGCGAATGTCACCGTCCGGGCTGGGGATAAATGATGTCGGAGCATCCATGAAGGCGAAGTGCCAGGCATTGCCGATCCTTCGCAGTTCGGCAGAGGGCATGTCCTTAGCGATTCGCTCCGCGTGGAATTTCGGCACAAGAAAACGATCCAGCTCAGCCACATAGATCAGAACCGGAATTTTGATGGCCGCCAGAGACTCTGGAGTGAGGGGGACGCCGGTAGGTGCCATGGCCACGACGGCTCGAACCCTTGGGTCGATTTGAGTTGCCGCAGAGACCGCTGTTTCGCGACCTTCCGCTGCGGATTGCGGCGGGATCTGGCCAGACGGCGAGGCGTTGTTTGCAGCGGTAGCGCCAACTCTGCAGAAAGTTGGGTCCTGTGCGGCATTTTCTTTGCAGTGTTCGATCAGCCTGCGCGTGTCGACGCGACCGCCAGCCAGTGCAAGCACACTGAAGCCTCCCGCTGAGTGACCGAGCGCACCGACCAAATAGCCATTGTCGTCGCGTGGGAGGCGACTCGCCCACTCAGGCATCGCGAGAATCCTGTCGATGACCAGGTTCAGTGCGCGAGGGCGAGCAATAAAATATTGTGAGGGAGTTTTCTCGATCAGTGAGTGGTCTTGCCAGTTGTCGCCGGGATGGCGCAAGGCGGCCACCAGGTAGCCCGAGCGGGCCAGCGACTCGGCCAGGCTGCTGTGGCCCAACTCAGTGCCCCAGAGTCCGTGGCTCAGCACAATAAGGGCTTTGAATTGCTGTGCCGGTGGGGCTTGAATGGCAACACTCACTTGAAATGGTCCCATGCTGACGGTTTTGGCGGGAGTCGCCGTTGGGTAATACAGCGCCACCGGGATCGCCAGCTGGGCGCTCGCGGTGGTCAATTCAATGTGACGCCATCCTGCCTCCGCTGCGAAGGCCGGTAAGGTGGCAGCAAGGCTGCCTAAAAAAAATATCGATTGGGTTAGAAGAGGGCGTAAAAAGCTGTGCATCAAAAGCTCCGGTGAGTTGATGGTGTTCAGTGTGCGCGCTGACTCGTGGATGCTATAGGGTCATGCGACGAAACGACACTAGGACGGCGCCAAATGCTAACGGTGAACCGGAGGTTATTGAGACCCTGCCCCCAATGACGAGCAAATATGAGAGGTGTTGCAAAGAATCATCAAGCGCGTTTCCTCAACGGCGTTCACCGCCAGAGATCGCTGTTCGGTAAGCGCCCTCAAACAATTATGCTCAAGGAAATTGCCTCAACTTTTGCATGCAAGCGATAGCGTCGAGTGCCGGGGTAGACGATGTAAAGCATGGGGAATTTGCCGCACCATGAACGTGGCCTCTAACTACTTGAGCCAGCTATTGATCGAGATTGCTTTGCTGAAGCCAAGATCTTGGGTAGCCTCCTCGAAGCCATAAAGACGCCATGTTCTCG
>JANLRI010000596.1:0-3630 GCA_031361565.1 Betaproteobacteria bacterium
AAGAAACCTGTGAACATCAGCAACAAAGCCGTGGCTAAGCCTAGTCCCCATAATTTGAAGAAAATCCCCCAGCGACGACTTCTCTTCTTCTCTAACAAGGTGCCCAGGCTGAGTTCGCGAATGATTTTTCGTTCAAAATCGGGCGGAATGTTGGCGTTATCGTTCATTTTCTCTCGGGAGGTGGAGGAGTAGTGGCCATTTTGACCCATATTTGATTGCCCTCTTCTTTCGCCATCAAAGCCCTAAGGGCTTGACCACGACAAGGGCCTGCAATACATGCACCGGAATCCGCCTCATACATGGCCCCGTGGGTGGCACAAATCAAGTAGATACCCGTGTCATCAAAAAATTTACCCGGTTGCCAGTCCAGTTCAACCGGCACGTGAGAGCAGCGGTTGAGATAAGCGCGCGCCTGTCCTTCGAAACGCACGCAGAAGGCGGCCAAAGGGCCAAGGCCAGCTCGGTCAAGTTCGAAACGAATGCCATCGCCGCCTTCCAGGAGATCATCCGAGTCGGCAACGCTTTGCCATCCTTCCATCGTCTTTTCCATGCTTTCCATAAAAATAGATCAAATAATCTGGCTAAAGATAAGACAAGAGACGTTCCCGCAATTGCTCCACTGAACTGACCATATGGACTGGCGGATGAGCGGGTTGCGCGCTGGCGATAAAGCGTTCCAAAAGCTCAATCGGCTGAGCGCCGTAATTGACGGCCACGGCTTCGACCTGTGCAGATCGAGCCATGCCGAGATCGTGGGTGGTATCCCCGATCATAATCATTTCCTGCGGCTTCAAGCCAAGCTCGGCGGCAAGATCATTCAACATCCAGGGGCTGGGTTTGGGCTCACCGTCATCACCGCAACGCAGGCTGATAAAGCGCTTTTTCGAACCGTCTTGCCAACCGAGTTCGGCCAAGGCACGCATTAAACCCACTCGCGATTTACCCGTGGCCACGGCCAACCAAACCGGCTTGCTGGCGAGTTCCTCGAGCAATTCTGGAATGCCGATAAAGGGCTGAAGCGAGGCGTCTTTTTGAAAATAATAATGCCGATAGCGTTCAACGAACTTGAGCGTTTGCGCCTCCGTAATGCTCGCATGCAGGCGGCGCGCAGCTTCCGGCAAAACCAAGCCAATCAGGCTCGATGCTTGTTGGCGGCTGGGCTCCGCTAGACCTAAGTCCCGGCTGGCGCTCAGAAGCGAATCGACGATCAGGCGCGTCGAATCAATAATTGTTCCGTCCCAGTCGAACACTAATGCTTGAATCTTGCTGCTGCTCATGCTTACTTTTACTCGATCCTTTGTGGGCTTCAATAGGGCGACAAAACTTCTGGCACCAAGCGTAAAAAATCCTCAGGCAGATCGGCCGCGAGGCGCATCGTAGCAGCGGTCACCGGATGGCGAAAACTGAGCTGCCATGCATGAAGATACATACGCTTAAAACCCGCTTGCTGTAACTCCCTGTTGCGAGGAAAGTCGCCGTACTTCGCGTCGCCCAAGATCGCAAAGCCCGAACTCGACAAATGCACACGAATCTGATGCGTTCGGCCCGTTTCAATGGCCACCGATACCCGGCTAATCGGATGGCCCGATCCAAAAGTAGCATGGCCCAAGCCCTTGACGATGCTAATCGCCTCCTGCCCGTTGGGGTCGGGGCGAACTCTACGATCGCCCGTCGTGGTCTCGGGATCTCGGCTCAAGGCCAGCCGAATGGTCTTTTCTCGCCTTGGCACCCGTCCGAACACCACGGCTTGATAGGTTTTGCTGGTCACTCGGGCGCGAAACTGTTCCTGGAGATTCACCAAGGCCAGCCTTTTTTTCGCCACAATCAACAACCCTGAAGTTTCCTTGTCGAGGCGATGGGCCAACTCAAGAAACTTCAGTTCTGGGCGGGCTAAGCGCAACGCTTCTATGGTTCCCAGGTTCACGCCGCTGCCGCCATGAACGGCCAAACCGAAAGGCTTGTTCACCACTAAAAGGGAGTCATCTTCGTAAACAACGGCCATGCGCTTACTGATAGCCGCCGCTTGGCTACGCATGAGTGACGACTTTGAACTGGCGCTGGTCACTTGATAGGAGGTGTCTCCAAGCCCCTGTTTCGAGGCTGATTCCTCGGTTTCAGTGCCCGTCTGGACCGCTTGAGAACCTAGCGTCGCCTTGGCAGCCGGGGCCTTTGAAGGTGTCAAAGTGCCTGCAATTGCGTGTCCGGCCTTTGGCGGCAGGCGCAACTGATCGCCAGGTTGAAGTCGGTACTCGGGTGCCACTCTCGCCCCGTTCACCCGTACTTCGCCCGAGCGCACAATCTTGAAAATGTAGCTTTTGGGGAACTCAGGCAGGCGACGCGCCAAGTAGTTATCCAACCTTTGACCCTGGTCGTCGTCGTCCACCCGAAGGCCCCGTCGGTCGGTTCGGGTGTCATCTAAATGCAAAGTTTGTCCTTCCCTGTTTCCTCTTGCTATACTACCGCTAGAGCGCTTGTGGATTTCCGACGACGGCAAAATAGCCCAGGTCCACCCCAGACGCTCAAGGGCTGCCGCCTTTTTAAGCTACTTAGGCTTTTTAAGATTTGTCAGCGTATTTAATTAGTGAATATGTCGTTGATGAAGGTTGTAGCGGGTGCTGCCCGCTCCTTTCATCGCGAAGTTGAGCAGAATACTAACGAAAAATGGTGTCCAGTAACACTGGAACACTTCCCAGGCCAAGTGCAACAACGCTTTTTTGTCTCCAGCTCCCATTGGTTGAGCCAACTCAGTCGCCAGCGCTCCGAATCTACGGTTCGGATTGCCGCTCGCGCTGTTTCTAGCGTTTCTTGCCGCGTTTACGTCAACTCCATGGTTGAAACAGACGAATTTGTCGAATTTCCGAACCTTCGGACCTCGCCTTAGCGCCTTTTAGTTGCGCTTCCTTTGAGCGCGATCCTTTCGTTAATGTTGCTGCCCCGCTTTGCTGACCGAGATGCCGGTCAGACCAAAGGCATCAGGAGTAGTACATGAAACGCATGTTATTGAACGCGGCCCACGCCGAAGAAACTCGGGTAGCAATTGTCGAAGGTCAAAGACTGATCGACATTGATATCGAGACCGCCGGCCGCGAATCCCGTAAGAGCAACATTTATAAAGGGGTGATTACCCGCATCGAGCCCAGCCTCGAGGCTTGCTTTGTGAACTATGGTGAGGAGCGTCATGGCTTTCTCTCCTTTAAAGAAATTTCCAAGATTTACTTTAAACCCGGTACTGATGTCGGCCGCGCCCGCATTCAGGACGCCTTGTCCGAGGGCACTGAAGTCATCGTTCAGGTGGAAAAAGAAGAGCGTGGCAATAAAGGCGCCGCTCTCACCACGTTCATTTCTCTGGCGGGTCGCTACCTTGTCCTGATGCCCAACAACCCTCGTGGTGGTGGCGTGTCGCGCCGCGTCGAAGGTGAAGATCGCCAAGAGTTGCGCGAGACCATGGACAAACTCAAATACCCCAACGGCGTGAGCTTGATCGCTCGCACCGCAGGTATTGGTCGCTCGGCCGAAGAATTGCAGTGGGACCTGGGCTATCTCATGCAGTTGTGGGAAGCCATCGATGGTGCCGCCAAAGATGTCAAAGCGCCAGAACTGATTTATCTCGAATCGAGCCTGGTGGTACGC
>JANLRI010000627.1:0-2625 GCA_031361565.1 Betaproteobacteria bacterium
CCTCTGTTCGAGCGACACTATCGGGCCATTACGCTGACCGAGGCGGGTCAGATCCTGCAGCGCGCCGTCAGTGATAGTTTCGAGCGCCTGCTCAATGCCCAAGCGCGTATCCAGGGCACCTTAGGTCTGGATCGCTATAGGTGCGTGTAATTTCCTGCGCGTTTTGAGGCTGCAAATTATCAGTTCCTCCGGTGGGCGAGCCAGTCGCGTCAAAATCAAACCATCGGACAGGAATTGTTCTATGAAAATCCAACTTGGCAATTTCACGAATCCTTGAAGCTGCCTTGATCGCGGACCAAAAAATCTCAGCTCTGGGAGTGCTTGTTTTCTCTAGAAGGAGATCAAAAAACGGCGAGGTCCGTATAACCCGCTGAAAGCTAACGCTCTCGGTTTCTAGTCGTTCCAGGGCCTCAGTAAGGTGGCTAGGCCAAGAATTTTGAATACGAACTTCGTCAGCTTCGTTGTCGTTGTCGTTACTATCAATGGTGCTCGCATAAGACTCAAGCCATGTCCCTTCTTTTGGTTCCTCAATATGGTCAAAGTTCTCACTGGAAACTTCTTTAAGTAACTGATCGAATAGCTTCGGCCAAGGGGCTAGTGTTTTATCGAGCCCACTTAACCAGTTACCAGGTAACCAGATTTCCTTACACTCTAATCCCGCCTCTAAAAAGCCGATGATGCCGTTTGCATGATCTGAGTCGTTATGCGTACAAACAAGGATATCGACAACACAGGCTCCCGTCGCCTTTTTAAACAGATCGGGCAGAGCGCTCCTAGACTTTCCTCCATCGACAAGTACGGACCATTTTTTACCTCTTCGCAAATAGAACGCGTCGCCTTGCGCAACCGGAATCGCAATGAAGGTGTCCAAGTTACTTAAAACTCAATTTGACTAATGGAAGGTTTGCCGACACCGACCTGGTGGGATCTTGGTGAGACCAATTTCGGCTATACGAGCCGTTTCCGTATCTCGTTGTCGAGTCGACTGCTAATTCCATAAGTTGACGAAGCTACTTTGTAGGTGCTCCCCGAGGGAAGCGATACGGACTCCGAAGAAACACTTTTTACAATAGGAAACAAGCAGTCGTAGACGGCCTGAGGGAGGGTACCTTTGCCGGACCGGAAATCTTGAATTGCTATCGGGTTCATGTGGTCTTTGCTTATTTTCAATGCTGATCTATGAGCTGACTCTAGCATTGGCTCGCCGCTTTGTCTTTATCGCTAAGTAGAAAGGGCCACACCCCTCACGAGATGCAGCCCCTTCATTCAAGCGTTCAAAATAGCCAGGGTTGTGTATCGTTACAACCCCAAGCCTTTCCAATAGCCAGCCTGGATTACATATCCATGCCGCCCATACCGCCCATTCCACCCATGCCGCCCATACCACCACCCATGCCACCGCCACCGGCTTTGTCATCGGCTGGAGCTTCAGCGATCATGCAATCTGTGGTCAGCAACAGACCGGCCACAGAGGCTGCATTTTGCAGTGCTGTACGAGTTACTTTGGTTGGATCAACCACACCCATCTCGAGCATGTCGCCGTAAGTGCCGAGGGCTGCGTTGTAACCGAAGTTACCTTTGCCTTCGAGTACTATTGCAACGACTACGCTTGGCTCGTCGCCAGCGTTGGCGACGATGATGCGCAGTGGCTCTTCGACGGCGCGAAGAACGATCTTCACACCAGCGTCTTGGTCGGCGTTTTCGCCTTTAACCTTAACGGCTGCACGGGCACGTAGCAGGGCTACGCCACCACCGGCCACAATGCCTTCTTCCACAGCGGCACGGGTTGCGTGCAGTGCGTCTTCAACACGGGCTTTCTTTTCTTTCATTTCGACTTCAGTCGCAGCGCCCACTTTGATGACGGCAACACCGCCGGCCAACTTGGCCACGCGCTCTTGCAGTTTCTCTTTGTCGTAGTCGCTGGTGGCTTCTTCGATCTGGCCACGGATGGCTTTAACACGTGCTTCGATGTTCTTGGCTTCGCCTGCACCGTCGATGATGATGGTGTTTTCTTTGCCGACTTCGATACGCTTGGCTTTGCCGAGCTCAGCCAGAGTGGCTTTTTCGAGAGTCATGCCAGTCTCTTCAGCGATCACTACACCGCCGGTGAGGATGGCCATGTCTTCAAGCATCGCCTTACGACGGTCGCCGAAACCTGGAGCCTTAACAGCAACAGTTTTCAAGATGCCACGGATGTTGTTCACAACCAGTGTGGCCAAAGCTTCGCCATCGACTTCTTCAGCGATGATCAGCAAAGGACGACCAGCTTTTGCAACTTGCTCAAGGATAGGCAAGAGTTCGCGGATGTTGGAGATCTTCTTGTCGTGAAACAAGATGAACGGATCTTCCATCAAAGCGACTTGCTTGTCTGGGTTGTTGATGAAGTAGGGCGACAGATAGCCGCGGTCAAACTGCATACCTTCAACGACTTCGAGTTCGGTATTGAGTGACTTGCCGTCTTCAACGGTGATCACGCCTTCTTTACCGACTTTTTCCATCGCTTCGGAGATGATGCGACCGATTTCAACATCAGAGTTAGCAGAGATCGAACCGACCTGTGCAATTTCTTTATGTGTTGAGCAAGGCTTGCTGGTTTTCTTGAGCTCTTCGATCAGGCTGGTTACA
>JANLRI010000353.1:0-3098 GCA_031361565.1 Betaproteobacteria bacterium
CGCACCTGGCGCCAAAAAGGTGGTGTTCTGCAATGGGAAGTCACCATTGGCATTCGCCCCAAACGGCCGCGCCTGAAAATTACCGTTGGCAGAAAAGCCCATCGGGCCTAATTGGGCAGCGCTCACATAGCGCCGATCAAAGACATTATTGAGATGGGCCATGACTTGCCACTGCTTCGAGGGATGGAAGCGGGCCTGCAAATTCAACACGCCATAGCCACCGGTTTTACCGGTCCCCAGGTAGTCAGGTGCACTAGCTTGGTGCTGGTTGTTCTCGTTGCCTCTAGCGAAGACCCCCGAGACCGCATTCACGTTGCCACCGAAGGACCATGCCGGGCTCCATTGGTAGTCCGCATGAATTTTGAACAGATGCTTTGGGATGAGTGGAATTTGATCGCCTGGCTTGATATCGATCGTCCCGTCTAAGCCAGGAGTTCCGGCCAGCGCGGCCGTGTTGCTACTGTTACCCGCACCCAGCACAGTCTCTGGACTTTGGTATGTCGCACTCAAGTAGGTGTAGTGGGAGCCGAAAGTCCAAGGCCCAGAACGGCCATTCAAACCAAGTTCTACACCTTGGCGCAGGGTCTTACCAAAATTTTTAAAGTAACCAAAGCCCGAGGTGTTGTCGGCTACGAAAAGAATATCGTTGAAGTTTTCTGCTCGGAACACACCGACATTCCATTGCATGGCCTGCCCTAGCCGTCCGCGCAAACCAGCCTCCCAGGTTTTGGTGATGACCTGATCTAAGGGGGGATCGCCCGCCATCGCATTAGGCAGCTTGCAGGGGTTATTGGGATTCGCGCAACCCAGCTCGACCGAAGTTGGTGCGCGGCTGCCTTCGCTATAACCCAGATAGGCATTCCACTGTTTGGAGGCCACGTAACTCAGGCCTAAGGCAGGATTGAAGCGACTGAAGGAGTGATCGCCATCCAGAGAATTTAGGCCGCCGCCAGGGTTAATCAGGTCGCTATTGCGGACCCGGGTGTGGTTCAGGCGTCCCGAGGCCGTCACATGCCAAGCGTTGGCAATTGAGAGGCTGTTCATCGCATAAATGCTGTAGGTGCGCACGCTACCTTCGAGATCCACACGAGTATCGAAGGGCTGACCATCAATGACGCCACCGCTCACACCGCCATCCGCATAAGCGGGCAGACCCGTAATGCTACGATCTGGATTGAGAAACCCGAGTTGACTATTTTGCGCGAATTTCAAGCTGCTGGCATCGTATCCGAGGCCCAGCGTGAACTGATTACGATGCCCCGCGAGTTTGCCGTCGACAGCTAACTGCCCGGACATCCCCCAGTTGCTTTGTTTAAGAGAGGTGGTGTTTATGAGGCCATTGCACTTTTCAGCGGGCTCATCGTTCAGCAGCACATTTGCAACACAGCGCCAATAGGGAAAAGCGGTGTTGTTTGCGCTCTCACCGCTTGTTGGAACACCGGTATAGCCCGCGGCAGCCAATGCAGCTCGCTCGGTGGCCGTGGGTTGATAGAGAGATTGGCCGAGGCTGTTGCTGTTGAGATCGCCGTTGGTCGCCGAACTACGCATGTTTCGGTAATACGCATTACCGCTCAAGGTCGCCCGATCATTCAAGCTATGCAATGCCGCGAGATTCAAAAACAGCGAACGGTTCTTGGTGGTATCGGGTTTCGTATAGACGCTACTGTAGTGGGTATCGAGCCCACGAAACTCTTGAAGCCCGTTGCCGTTCAGCTCGTTGTCCGCGAGGGCCAGCGTAAGCTTCAAATCGGTATGGGCGTTTGCCCAACCCAATTTGCCGAACACCTGCCGGACATCGGAGCCTGAGACATCGCGCCAGCCACGCTCTTTGTATAGTTGCGTTCCAAAATACCAGTTCAGACCATTCTCTTTGTTAGATCCGCCATGCTCAAGCTCCAAGGAGCGACGCCCAAAAGCGCCCAGGCTGATTTGGGCAGAGGATCCCGGAAAACGTAGACCATCCTTGGTTTGCAGAGCAATCGCGCCGCCGAGCGTATTGAGGCCAAAGAGTGGATTGGAGCCAGGCATCAAGGTGACCGAGCTGATCGCAAAGCGAGGAATCAAATCCCACGAAACAACGTCGCCAAAGGGTTGGTTCAGACGCACCCCGTCAAGGTACACCGACAGGCCCTGCGGTGTGCCAAGAAGTGGCGAAGCCGTGTAGCCACGAAAGCTCACATCAGCCTGAAAGGGATTGCCTTGATTCTCGTTAATATGCACTGAGCCAAGATTACGGTTCATGAAACTACTTAAATCGCTGCTACCACTGCGCTCTAGTTCACGGCTCGTAGCTGATTGCACCGCCGAGGGAATTTCTTCTTTGGCCTGACCCATCCCTGGTAATGGAGTCGTCCCTATCACGTTGACCTCGGGAAGGGATTGAGCCATCAGAGAGGACTGGATGATGCCCAAGCACGCAAGCATGAAGATGTGCTTCACTTGGGAGCGCTTCGTTGGGGAGGCCTTAACTTCGCTCATCTGCCCGCACCTCTTATGCCGTGCTTTTTGAATTCATGTTTGTTTCTCATGATTCCATTATTGAGCACCCGAGAGGTGAACAAGCAGGGCGTTTCTCCCGATTCGATACACTCTCGGCTGGAGAGAACTTACCACCATGAACCTGCTTCAATCTTTACGTCCCGCCATGCTGAGCAGTTTGCCATTGCTCCTGGCCCTCGGTCTGCAAGCTTGTAGCGCTACCAACCCGGCTTCCCCTCGGCCTCCGTCGAACCACCCTGCAACCTCTGGGCCACCGTCGGCGCCGGTCACCGAAACACGCAAATCCAGCCCCGCACCCATTCAAATCATTCCAATCCCCGGTGCGGAACGAGCGGATATTCGTGTGGGGGATAAGTTTTGGTATCGTGGCGGTGAAGGCCAGGCCCGTCCGACCACGATTCTGCGCGAGGTTTTGAATCTTCAAGGCGGCCAAGTCCAGTACAAGCAATCCGACGTCGATGGCAACGGCCGACCCTCTAACAACACTCGTTTACGGCGCCAAAATCTGAGTAGTCTCGAGCTCGACAACCCCGCCAAGGCCTCAGGCCAAGTCCGCTATGTGGACTTTCCTTTGGGCCTGGGCAAGACCTGGTCCTATC
>JANLRI010000663.1:0-17277 GCA_031361565.1 Betaproteobacteria bacterium
TTGGCCATGGCGGCTTCTTTGGTGGTGTTTTTACCGGTGTCACGCATCCAGGCAGCTCGGTAGGTGAGTAAGGCTGCAGCATCGACTTGGGTAGCCATTTGGGCGAGCTTGGCCTGGGTGAGTTGAAAGTCGGAGAGATGACCATTGAACATGGTCCGATGCTTGGAGTAGGTGAGGGCCTCGTGCAGGGCGCGGCGTGCGTAACCGAGCGAGGCTGCGGCGACCGAAGTTCGGAAGACATCTAGGGTGGCCATCGCGACCTTGAAGCCTTGACCAGCTTCACCGATGCGACGGTCTAGATTCACTCGGCAGTTTTTGAAGCGAAGCAGGGCTAGAGGGTGCGGGGCGACAACATCGATGCGTTCTGCGATCTCCAGCCCGGGTGTGTGTGCATCGACGATGTAGGCAGAAATACCTTTTGTGCCGCGCTCCTTGGTGGCACCTGGCTCGCGGTCGCGTGCGAACACCAGATAGAAGTCGGCGATACCGCCGTTTGAGATCCAGGTTTTTTCACCGTTCAATAGGACGTGATCGCCCATCGGGGTGGCTTGGCATTGCATCCCGGCGACGTCTGAGCCAGCGTCTGGTTCAGACAACGCAAAGGCGGCAATCTTGGTGCCTTGAGCGACGCCGGGTAAATACGCTTTCTTTTGTTCTTCGCTGCCGAACAGGCTGATCGCCCCTGCGCCCAGGCCCTGCATGGCAAAGGCGAAATCCGCCAGGCCTTCGTGAAAGCCTAAGGTCTCACGCAATAAGCAGAGACTTCTGGAATCAAGCGCATCACTCTTGCCGCCGTGCTGGAGGCCTGCCACGGCATGGCTTAGCCAGCCACCGTCTCCAAGTCGCTTCACGAGCGCTTGGCAATGAGCGTCGACTGAGGCTCGGTCTTCTGGGTGCGCTGAATCAAAAGTGCCCATGGGCCCTGGAGGCTTGAACGCACGGGCGCACCACTGGTCGAGACTCGCCTTTAGCGCACGATGTTGCTCGTCAAAGAAGGGCCAATCCAGGTAGCTGGGCAGGTTCATGATTAATTGCCTTCAAACACTGGTTTCTGTTTGGCGGCGAAGGCGTGATATGCGCGGTGGAAGTCGTTAGTCACCATGCAAATGGCCTGAGCTTGAGCTTCGGCTTCAATGGCTTGATCGATGCCCATGTTCCATTCTTGTTGCAACATGTTTTTCGTCATGGCATTGCCGAAGGTAGGTCCTGCGACTAGTTGTGCCGCGTAGGCTTGAGCTTCGGCCAACACCGCTTCCGGCTCGACCAAGCGGTTGTAAAAGCCCCAGCGCTCGGCCTCTTCGCCCTTCATGCCACGGCCCGTGTAGAGCAGGTCGGCAGCGCGGCCTTGACCAATGACTCTGGGAAGCAGTGCGCAGGCGCCCATGTCGCAACCGGCCAAACCTACTCTTGAAAAAAGGAAGAGCACCTGGCTCCTGGCTGTGCCGAAGCGAATATCACTGGCTAGTGCCAGCATGGCGCCGGCACCCGCACATATGCCGTCAATCGCTGCGATAATTGGTTGAGGGCAGGCCCGCATGGCTTTCACTACATCACCGGTCATTCGAGTAAAGGCCAGCAGGCCGGGCATGTCCAGTTTAGTGAGCGGGCCAATAATTTCGTGTACATCGCCACCGGAGCAAAAGTTACCCGCCGAGCCGCTGAGCACAATCGCATGAACGTCGTCGGCGTGCTGCATGGCGCGAAACAAGTCGCGCAATTCTGCGTACGATTCAAAGGACAGCGGGTTCTTGCGCTCTGGCCGATTAAGCATCACGGTCGCCACGCCATCCACGACCGTGTACAGAAAGTGCTCGGCCTTGTAGGCACCAAGAGGCTTTCGCCCGCGTGGCAATTGATGCTTTTGGCCAGGTAGATATTGGGTCATGCAGCCCTCCTTGAAACGTGTTCAGAATGTTGTCGTGGTGTGTGGCGAGTTTTTGCGAAGTGCTCAGACTCTTCCAGGCTATGCAGCTTCAGTGCATGGGTTTTAAGCTGGCCAAGCAGTTCGTGCAGAGCCCCTTTTTCGTTGAGCTTCAGGCCCGCGAAAAGTTCTTCGACCCAGGCTTCGTGAGCCTTGGCCATAAGTTGAAAGCCCTTTCGTCCTTTCTCGGTAAAGGCGATGCGATAGGCACGGCGATCATCTTCGCAGGGCAGGCGGGTGACCAGGCCTTCGCTCTCCAATTGATCCACGATGGCGGTGACGTTGCCACTGGTGACCAGCATGCGTTTGCCAAGCTCGCCCATGCGCAGGCCCTTGGGCTGACGCTCAAGCTGGGACATTAAATCGAAACGAGGCAGAGTGCTGTCGAATTCTTGACGAAGACGTGAGCGAATCTCTTGTTCGATTAAGTGGGTGCTGGACAGGAGCCTTAACCACAGGCGCAGGCTGCCATGGTCTCGCAGGCTGCCATCTTCGCGTTTGCTGCCCTGGTCTTTGAACCTGCTGCTTTTGAGACCTTTCATGGCTTCAAACTCTGTGCGCGCTCATAGAGCGTTTCGGCTTGACGCTTGGCGCTAATGTATTGCTTGGGCCAGGACATTTCTTTGTAGCCGATTCTGGCGGCCTCGTTCAGGCTCCATGACGGGTTGGCGAGATGAGGGCGAGCAATGGCGCAGAGGTCGGCCCGGCCGGCCGCGATGATGCTGTTGACATGATCGGCCTCAGTGATGGCGCCCACCGCAATCGTGCGTACCCCGGCCTCGTTACGAATGCGATCCGAAAACGGGGTTTGAAACATGCGCCCGAACACCGGCTTTTCGCGCTTGTCGACCTGACCCGAAGAGCAGTCCACGAAGTCCACACCCTCCGCTTTGAAGGCTTTGGCAATGACAATCGCATCGTCCGGTGTAATGCCGCCTTCTACCCAGTCATGTGCGGAGATGCGTACCGACATGGGCTTGTTTTGCGGCCACTGAGCGCGTAGGGCTCGGAACACTTCCAGGGGATAGCGCAGGCGGTTTTCCAGCGAGCCACCGTACTCATCTTTTCTGAAATTGGTGAGTGGGGAAATGAAGGAGGACAAAAGATAGCCGTGCGCGCAGTGCAGCTCCAGCCAGTCGAAACCGGCTTGATCGCCACGCTGGGCGGCATCGAGGAAGTCTTGCTTGATTTGAAGCATTTGCGCTCGATCAATCTCGCCGGGGTCTTGACTCACACCTTCGACGTAGGGAATGCCGGAGGCGGAGACGAGCCTCCAGTTCTCACCATCCATCGGACGAAGCGGTAGATCGATACCTTCCCAGGCGAGGCGGGTCGAGCCTTTGCGTCCAGCATGACCGAGTTGCAAAGCGATTTTGGCCTCGCTGTTGTTATGAACAAAATCCACGATACGGGCCCAGGCTTGCGCTTGCGCGTCGTTCCACAGGCCAGGGCACCCTGGGGTAATACGCGCCTGCGGCGAGGTGCAGGTCATCTCGGTGAAGACGATGGCTGCGCCACCCATGGCACGGCTGCCCAGATGCACCAAATGGAAGTCACCCGGTAGGCCATCCTGGGCAGAGTAGGTGGCCATGGGCGAAACCATGATGCGATTCTTGAGCACCAAATCTCTAGCCTTGAGGGGCAGGAACATCGGGGGCACGGTGGGTGCAATCGTGGCCGCGACTCGCGCAGCCACTTGATTTCTTGCCGTGAGTTGTGCCGGATGATCTGATTGACCCGCCATGCGATTCGGCTCGACGGATTCCAAGTTGGCCAACCAACGCTCATAGTTCTCGACAAAGCGTTGATCGCGCACGCGCAGGTTCTCATGCGAAATGCGCTGGCTACGAGTGAGTAGTGAGTAGGCAAATTGTTGTGGGGGGAGATTAGCGTAACGCTTGACGCTCTCGAACCATTCGGTGGAGTTACGCGCTGCGTTTTGAATTTTGAGGACCTCGACGGCGCGAGCGCTTTCGTAGCCTGCCAGGACCTCCGGGAGATGAAGCGACTCATGACCCACTTGGTCGAAGCGGTCAGCCAGGTCGATGGCATCTTCCAGGGCGAGTTTAGTGCCTGAGCCGATGGAGAAGTGAGCAGTGTGTGCGGCGTCACCCATTAAAACAATCGGCGCGATTTTGTTGCCGCTGGGCTCGGGCCAATGTACCCAGCGCTTGCAAATGACTCGTGGAAAGCGTATCCAAATGGCGGAGCCGCGGATGTGTGTGGCATTACTCATGAGCTTGTGGCCGCCAAGCCAAGGCGCAAACAGTTTCTCACAATAGGCAATGCCGTCTTCCTGGCTCATCGTGTCGAGACCGGCCGCGCGCCATACTTCGTCGGGGGTTTCGACAATGAAGGTCGAGGTGTCGCCATCGAACTGATAGGCGTGAGCCTGGAACCAACCGTGTTCGGTTTCGACCACAGCGAAGGTAAAGGCATCGAACAGTTGTTTGGTGCCTAGCCACACGAAGCGGCAATTGCGCTCATCGATATCCGGCTCGAAGGTGGCCTCATAGCGCTTACGCACGCGAGAGTTGAGGCCGTCACAGGCCAGCACGATATCCGCTTGATACTGCTCGGCGAGGGCGCGGTCATCAGTCACTTCAGTTTCGAAGACCAATTCCACACCGAGCTCTTGGCAGCGGCTTTGCAAAATATTGAGAAGGCGTTTGCGCCCAATGCCACAAAAGCCATGACCACTGGAGATCATGCTCTCGCCTTTGAAATGCACGGCGATATCGTCCCAGTGATTGAAGGCACCGAGAATTTCCTCCGCAGTCGAAGGGTCAGCCTTTTGCAAATTGGTCATGGTGGCGTCGGAGAAGACGACCCCCCAACCAAAGGTGTCAAAGGGACGGTTGCGCTCCACGATGACCACCCGATGGGCAGGCCGCCGCTTTTTCATGAGCAACCCAAAATACAGGCCCACAGGGCCGCCACCTAAGCATAATATGTTCATGCAAAGTAGTTTAAGCCTAAACTATTGAAGTTTCAAGTTTCTTGAGATGTTGGAATCTGCGTCAACTTTATCCAAGACGAGTCACCACTGGAGTTTGTGCAGCGCCTGGCGCCGCCGGTGCCCCGGCCGCGATTACATCTGATCCGCATCCACGGTTTTTGCCGCCGAATCCGAAGCTGCAGGCCAAGGTGGTGCCACAACCGCAGGTTGATCCGTCTCAGAGTGCTCCTTCTGAGCAGAGTGAGGCAGCTCAGGTCCGGCCCGATCCCCAAGACCCAAGTGACTTGCGAGCCAGGGTCAGGCAGGTGGCTGCGTCTATCTAAGACAGCGCTCGATAAACAGCCCCTGTGAGCGACCGGTGAGAGGAGAATTCGGTCGAATGCGCAAAGCGCGAGTTACCCACCTCACGAACGTTCCTTTGTCTGCTGCGGGCTTCTGAAATTCGGGATACGGTTTTCATCCAGCACCATCTGCCCCAATGGCCTAGAAAAAGTTGGGTTCACAGATGAAGTTCCGGATCCATTGAATCATGCAGAACCCGAACAATTTCAACCGCGGTGTCCGTAACACGGTAGAAAACCAAATGCCGCTCAATCTGAATTGAGCGATAGCCGGGGCGCAAGTAGTCACGTGATTTACCAAGCAAGGGACTCTTCGCCATTTTCGAGATTTGCCCATCCAGTAAATTGAGGTGGCGATCCGCTTGACCCTGGCAGGCCCGCCAACGAGAAGGTTCTCAATCACCAAGGGCTAGAGGTGAGAGCGCCACCGCGACGGCGCATTTTGCTAACCCCTCTTAAGCTCTTTGCGCAACTTGACTCAACCGAAGTCGTTTTTTGCTTCCTAGTTCATCGGCGAGCTTTTCAACGTCTTGACACGAAAGGCCGGGCGAACGTCAGAAGCCGCAAAGCAAACTATTTTGAACCCGTGAAATAGAGAGTGAACTGCAAAAAGGGTTGAAAATTCTTATCACCCGATTTAGAGAAACGCAGAATGAGTGTTTCCTACGTTTCAGTACATAATGCCCAACTTCTTTCTGGCCAACTGTTATGAAAAATCTCATCCGCATGCGTCACTTCCTTGGTATGGCCTGGGCTGGTGCGGCGCTTTTTGCCGGCGCTTCGGCAATGGCGCAGGACTTCCCGTCTCGCCCTTTGCGCCTGATCGTGCCCTTCGCGCCTGGCGGCAATGTTGACATCACCGCGCGTGCCCTGTCGCTTGGTTTAAGCGAGGCTCTAGGCCAGCAGGTGGTGGTGGAGAATCGACCTGGCGGCGGCGGTATGGTCGGCACCAGCGCGGTCGCTAAGGCGACGCCTGATGGCTATATGCTGGTCCTAGGTTCAAGTAGTTCGATCACCATCGCGCCGGCACTCAGTAAGGCCCCAAGCTACGACCCGACGCGCGACCTGGTCGCGATTGGTGCCCTGCATTCCGTACCCATCGTGTTGACCTCCAACGCGAAGAGTGGTGCTGCTTCGTTTGCAGAAGTGTTGACTCAGGCCAAGGCCAAGCCCGGCAAACTCACCGTGGCGTCGGCCGGAGTGGGTAGCTCCAATCATCTGGCGCTTGAGTTGTGGATGAAGCAATCGGGCCTGTCCATGGTGCATGTGCCTTACAAGGGTAGCGGCCCCGCCATCACGGACTTGCTTGGCGGACAGGTGAACTTGATGATGGATCAGTTGACGGCGTCCTTGCCGCACATCAAAGATGGGCGATTGCGCGCACTCGCGGTGACCAGCCGTGCTCGCTCGCCTCACTTGCCCAACGTGCCCAGCCTTGCGGAGCTGGGCGTGCCCGATTACGAGGTGCTCACTTTTACAGGTCTCTTCACCACCGCAGGTGTGCCTGCTGCAGTGCTGGAAAAGCTTGAGGTAGCTTTGCGTAAAACCTTGGCGCAAGCCAGCGTGCGCGAGCGTTTTGCGAACCTTGGTGTCGACATGATCGAGAGTGACCGAAAAAGCTTCGAGACCTTTGTCAAACGCGACTTTGACAATTGGCGCAATGTCGCACGTGATGCAAAAATTACACTTGAATAGCTCATCATGACCACTACTCAGCCCCCGCATACCCAAGCCTTGCCGGCAGATACACGCTTGCGAAAGCCTCAAAAGCCCATGCCCCTAGGCACGATCGATTGCCACGCGCATATCTTTGATCGCTTCGATGTCTATCCACTGGCCCCTTCTGCGCAGTATCGCCCACAACTATCCACCCGCGAGGCATGGTTTGCACTCCATGACGCCCTCGGTGTGGCAAGTGGCGTGCAGGTGCATGGCAGCCCGTACGGGTTTGATAACAGCATCACCGAAGATTTCTTGCGCGAGCATCCTTCGCGGCTAAGAGCGGTCGCCGCGATTGCGCTCGACGTCTCGGATGCCACGCTCAAGCGTTTAAGTGAAGTGGGCTTTGTTGCTGCGCGCATGATGGATCAGTTCGCTACCGGCCTCACTACCAAAGATCTTGACGCCATCGCCGCGCGTGTTGCCCCCTTTGGATGGCACCTTGAAATCAATATCGCCAAGTCGGAAGACTGGGTCGCACTCGAACCCAAGCTACTGAACTGTCCCGTGCCGATTGGTTTTGATCATATGGGTCGGACGCGTGGCGGCGAGGGCATCAATGCGCCGGGTTTTCAAGTGATTCGCCGGGTGTTGGATAGACGGCCTGATTGTTTCACCAAGATTTCGAGTTGGTATCGCTTATCGGATGTTGGGCCACCGAGCTATGCCGATATGAAACCCTTCGCGCAAACTCTACTGCGGAGTAACCCCGATCAATGTGTGTGGGGTACCAACTGGCCACACCCGAGCATATCGAGCAATATGCCCAACGACATTGATCTGGTCGATCAACTCGAAGAGTGGATGCCTTCGGAAGAAGTGCGTGAGAAACTTTTCGTACGCAACCCCGAGCGCATTTATCAATTTTTACGGTAGTCAGCAAGCTATCTTGACCCGTTGGTTGAGCACAAGATTTCTATCCCCTCATCCGGCCTAAGGAACGAACATGCGACGTAGCACCACTGAGGCGGAAAGCCGCCGACACCTCATGAAGTTCCTTGCCGGCAGTCCGCTGCTTTCTTGGCCTGGGCATTCCGGATTTGCCGCCGAGGGGAGCGGGCCACGGGTGAAATATCCTGACCCCATGGTCTGGGCGCCACTGAATCCGGACGCATTGATTGGCTCGCCGCGTGAGGCCATCAACGTCTTCGACTTCGAACCGGTGTGTCGCAAGAATACCCCGCCTGCGCATTTCGGTTACATGGCCTCTGGAATCGACGACGAGGTCACGCTGCGAGCCAATCGTGAAGGGTTTCTTAAATTCCAGTTGCGGCCGCGTCGATTGAACGACGTGTCGAAGGTCGATATGAGTGTCGACCTCCTGGGAACACGATACGACACGCCTATCGTCATCGCGCCCACCGGCGGCAATATGTTCATGCATCCCGATGGCGAAGTCGCGGTGGCACGTGCTGCGCGAAAGGGCAATCACGCGCAAATGCTCTCCGCCTCGGCCAACTATACGGTGGAGGAAGTGACCGCAGCCCGCGGCGCGCCGGTCTGGTTTCAACTCTACGTTTCGCCGGACTGGAATGTAGGCATGGCGCTGGCCAAGCGGGCTGAGGCCGCCGGTTGCCCGGTCATCGCCGTGGCCGTGGACCGCGTTGGCGGCCGCAATCAGGAAACCATGTTCCGTCTGCGGCGCGAGGACAGTCGAAACTGCGTCGACTGCCATCAGCCTGGCGTCACTGAGCGCGTGCTGCGTCGACGCAACTACCAAGGAATCGACCTGTCTAAGTTGAAGAGCTGGGAGTCGTCCAACCTGGGACTTCCTGAAGCGACTTCGCGACAACACTAAAATGAAGATTGTGGTCAAGGGAATTCTGACGAGCGAGGACGCGCTGCTCTGCGTCGAGCATGGCATGGACGGCCTCGTTGTGTCCAACCACGGTGGACGGGGAGAGGACAACGGACGCTCCACGATCGACGCTCTGCCGGAAATCGTCGCGGCCGTCGGCGACCGTATCCCCGTGCTCGTCGACGGCGGCTTTCGCCGAGGCACTGACATCATCAAAGCACTTTCCATCGGCGCCAAGGCGGTATGTATCGGGCGACCCTACCTGTGGGGTCTAGGTGCTTTCGGGCAACCGGGCGTGGAGCGGGTGCTGGAGTTGCTACGCATTGAATTGCTAGCGGCGATGCAGCAGTGCGGCGTCAAATCGCTTCGAGAGATCACGCCGGCCTTCGTGCGCCGGGCAACCTGACTCACTCCGTAAGGCGTGGCGCTTCAAGACTTCTGATCCCAGAGCTGGACAGAACCAGACCCAATTGACTAGAACCATCTGACTTGCGAGCCGGGGTCAGGCAGGCGGCTACGCGTCTGTCAGGCAACGGGCGATACGCTGCGACTGAGCGCGCTCTGTGAGCCGCACATTCGGTGACAGTGTCCTGAGCTGAGAGGCGAAATGAACGTGGCAAGCCTGCAGGGGGCACATTTTGACGGGCATTCTTGGTAACCTGCGCAATGCGTTGGAAAGGACCCGTTTAAAAAGCCTGATCAGTAGTGTCCGGTTAAATCTTGAATAAATTCAATTGGTTACCAGCATCGAGTGTTGCCGGGACGACGGAGTCGGCCTGGAAGGCGCATGTTAGCTGGGTTTTCTCAAATACTGAGACCGATAATATCTATAGCAAAGTGTATAGCGAGGCGTCGATTTGAAGCTCCTTTTTAGCAATGGCGATCAAGACATAGGTCGAGACGGCGCACCAGATTTGCGTCTTCACGGCGTTCTCGCTGTTGCCCAGAAACTTCTTGATTCGCAGATGCTGCTTGACCTACTTGAAGAACAGTTCGACTTGCCAGCGGCTCTTGTAAAGCGCTGCGATGGTGAGCGGCGGCAAGGCTGTGTTGTTGGTCAAGAAGATCAGTGTCTTGTCGGTCTCGGGGTCTTTGAATCGAATTCTGCGCAGGTGCTCGGGATAGTCTTAGGCGACATAAACCAGTCCAAGTTTTACGCCGCACCCCCCCAACACCCACGTAGCTTGCGACGGTGCATTTTTGTGCGTCAACACCAACAACACGCCCGGAGAACGCTCAGCTGCATCGACGTCGATTGAGGATATTAGGCCTTTCGCGATCGTGGCATCGACGATGAAGCCGTAGGCCGCATTCCCGCCTTCAACAACTTCGTGGGCGTAGGGTGCTTTGCCCATCACCTTCAATTTGCCTTCAACCCTGTCTATTGGTTTGCCAATGAGACCTTGGCGATTGTCGTCAATCGCGTTGCGTGGCGCGGGTACATTCATATCCATGGTGTTTTTTTCCTCAGGCTTCCGTGATCACCGCGCGCAACATACGGCGCACCAATGAAATTTTAAAATCGTTATGACCGAACCCGCGTGCGCCTGCAAGCACAGTATCGGCCGCAGCGTTCGCAGATTTGGCGTCCGAAGTAGCATTGCTTAAGGCAGTATCAGCAGCCGCTACTCGCCAAGGTTGACGGGCAATACCGCCAAATGCCAGGCGAGCCGATTTTATTCGGCCACCCGTAGCGTCATTGATCGCTGCCACCGACACCATCGCGAACGCATACGACGCGCGATCACGCACCTTGCGATACACATGCCGCCCTGGCAGCGGTGGTGGCAAAGTCACGGCGGCAATCAATTCGCCGGGCGTCGAGTAGGCGCATGGCCACCGCCATGTCGGACGGGTGAATCGCGATACAGGCATCGCTGGTGCCTAGAACGGCGTGCATTCGATTGTAGCCTTGGACCGCGGAGCAACCTGACCCAGGAGCGCGCTTGTTACAAGGCTTTGAGGTGTCGTAAAAATAATAGCATCGCGTGCGTTGCAACAAGTTGCCAGCGGTAGTCGCCTTGTTTCGTAGTTGACCCGACGCACCGCTCAACAGCGCTCGACTCAGGACTGCGTAGTCTTTTCGTACTCGCAGGTCTGCCGCTAAATCCGAATTTCGTACCATGGCTCCGATCCGCAATCCGCCATCGGCGGTGGGTTCCGTCTTGTCTAGCCCGAGACGAGTGACGTCAATTAAACGTGTGGGGGCCTCTACTTCTAGCTTCATCAAATCCAGAAGATTGGTGCCGCCCGCCATGAATTTTGCGCCGGGTTGGCCCCCGGCCACTGCTATCGCAGCCCTTCTTGGTGCCTTTCATGCCCAAGTTTTCGCGAAGCGTATCGAGGATGGTAGCTCGGGTGTCTAGGTTTATTGCGTAAGCGCGCCCGTTCACTTGAAGCGTCATATCAATACGATTTGGAGCCGCTGAGATGCCTTCGGGTTTACCTGGCTCATTCGGATCTGCTGGCTGCGCACCTACGTCATAGGCCCGGCCGCCAGCGCTGCACTGGCCTTCAGCATGCCGCGTCGGGAAATGTGCCCGAAGTCGGGGCGGTCAACTGACTCTCTATTGCTAGACATTGCTTTCCTTAGTGTTAAATCGCTAATATCACGGAGCCCGCATTTTGGAGTGAGTAGCGCGACTAGAGTTCTAGACACCAAGGGAGCTCCGTCTGTACGCTTTCGAACTAAGCTTTACACGGGCCAAATACCGGTGCCATCGGTAATGAAAGTACGGCTTGACGGCGTAATATGCACGGTATGCCCACCCGTGAAATCACCAAACGAGGGAAGCAGCGTCAACCGGTCCGTGATCTGGAAGCACGGCAATCGTAAGCGCTGGCGTCCCCTACCCTTAAGCTGGAAGACCGGATGAATGTGGCCTGCAATTACATGGCTCGAGGCATGCATCGCAGGTGTGTGGCGAAGTGCGAAGGGTGTTTGCAAGTACGGTTCATTCACAACCTCGATTTCTAGAGTGCCAGGCGGGTCACCTGCTCGCAGGTCGTGATTGCCGCGCACCAATTTGCACGCTAGCTTGGGATGTTGATGTCGCCAATCTTGCAGCGCTGCCAGCGTGGCTGGAGTGTGAGATTGGGTTGCGTGCAGAAAGTCGCCGAGAAAGACCAGTTCACTCACGACGTATTGTGAGAGCAGTGCGTCGATCCTCGCTAGGTTGGACGCGGTCGTGCCGCGAGGGACGGGCTGCCCCAGCGCTCGGTAAGCTGCAGCTTTACCGAAATGGGCGTCGGCGATGCACAGCATCTTGTGTAGCGGCAAGTACAGTGCCTTGGCCGCGAGCAAGAGCACATCATGTCCCGCAATTTGGGTCGCTATCTCCTTGCTCATTACGAGCGGCTGGCCAAATCGGCCGCCTTCTCCAGATCCTTCACCATCCGACCGATGCGATCTGCGAGTTTTTCGGTCGTGATGCTCTCCCGCAAACGCTCCACCACGAGCGGAAACGCAAAAGGCGTGGCCCGTTTTATCGTTTGCCATTGTAGGGTTTTGGTTTGCAGTTGTGTAAGGACCGACGCGAGACGATCAACTTCCAGTTCGTCGCGCAGCACTTCTTGCTGCGATTGCGCGAGGAGCAGATTACCTGCGTCATACTTGCGAAACACTTCATAGAACAGGCTGGAGGATGCCTGGAGCTGCTTAGCGCTTTTCGAAGCACCTGGAAAGCCGTTGAACACTAGCCCTGCAACGCGGGCAATTTCGCGGAATTTTCGCTGCGCAAGCTCACTGGCGTTAAGGCTCGCGATGACATCGGGCAAGAGATATTGAGTGCTGAAGGATTCAGAGTCGACCACTTTCGACCAGTCGATTGGAACCGCCGAAAGCATCTCAAATCCGTAGTCATTGACTGCAATTGAAAAGGTGTTTGGCTGATGGCGAGCGATCCGCCATGCCAATAGACTTGCCAGCCCTATATGCACATTCCGTCCGGCGAAAGGGTACAGAAACAGGTGCCATCCGTCTCGAGAATGCAGTGTTTCCGCGAGCAAGTTACCGGTGCTAGGCAATGCAGACCAGCGCGCTTGGACGTCCAGCAGGGGTTTTAGCAACTGCATCTCAGGCCCTTCGTAGCGCCCGTGTGTAGCCGCTGTCAAACGAGTGACCATCGCTGCCGCGAGCTCGCTAGAAAGCGACATTCGGCCGCCACTCCAGCGTGGCACCGCAGGTTTTTTTCCTTTGCCGGGTCGCACATACGCGGTCATTTCGTGCACGCGTACCAATTCCAGAAGTCGACCACCAAACAGAAAATGGTCGCCGGGCTTTAACCTGGCGATAAAGCTTTCTTCAACACTTCCCAGCGACTTTCCACCGCCACCCTTAGTATAGAATTTCACGGCTAGGCTAGCGTCGCTCACGATCGTGCCGATAGCCATGCGATGACGTCGGGCTAGTTGTGCATCAGGCACCCGCCAAATGCCGTGATCGTCGGGTGTGGCGCGGCGGTAGTCCGGGTAGGCGCCGAGCGAGCTGCCCCCGTTTTCAACAAATGCTAATGCCCAATTCCATTCCTCTTGGGTTAAGTCTTGGAAGGCAAATGAGGATTTGACCTCGACGAACAAAGTCTCGGACAGGAAGCCACCTCCTAAGGCGACGGTCACTAAATGCTGAACGAGAACATCCAGCGGTTTGTGCGGCGACAGGCGCGGTTCAATGGCGCGCGCGGCGACGGCATCCTGTGAAGCGATAGACTCAAGCAGTTCCAGGCTATGCGTTGGAACAAGCGTGAGTCGCGAGGGGTGCCCCGGCGCGTGGCCAGAACGCCCAGCGCGTTGCATGAGCCGGGCGACACCCTTGGGCGAGCCAATCTGCAACACGCGCTCGACCGGCAAAAAATCAACTCCCAAATCCAGACTCGATGTACAAACCACGCATTTGAGCCGTCCTTCTTTGAGCGCCAGCTCTACCCACTCGCGCACCTTGCGGTCCAGTGAGCCGTGGTGGAGGGCCATTAGCCCAGCCCAGTCGGGCCTATCAAGGAGCAGCGCCTGAAACCACAACTCTGATTGGGAGCGGGTGTTGGTGAAGAGAAGCGAAGTAGCACTGTTTTCAATTTCTTCAACGACCTGCGGCAGCATGCGCAAGCCAAGATGGCCCGCCCAAGGGAAACGCTCTAAACTGGACGGCAAGAGTGTATCCACCCGCAACTCTTTTGCCTGTTTGCCCTGAACCAATGTGCCGTCCCCGGACGGCACCAGCACCGCGAGCGCGTAAGGTAGATTGCCCAAGGTGGCCGATATGCCCCAGGTGATCAGTGCAGGCTGCCAGCGTCGCAACCGTGCCATTGCCAATTGCAACTGCACGCCTCGCTTGCTGCCTATTAGCTCATGCCATTCGTCGACTACGATCATGCCCAGACTTGCGAACAGGACACTGGCGTTCGGCTGGCTGAGTAGCAGAGTCAGGCTCTCTGGCGTTGTAATTAAGGTGGTAGGCAACCGGCGGGATTGGCGTGCGCGTTCAGTACTGGAGGTATCGCCACTGCGTACCCCTGTGCGCCAAGTCGAACCTATGCTTTCGAGCGGTGCGTTGAGGGCTCTTGCGGTGTCTGCGGCGAGAGCCCGCATAGGAGTAATCCATAGCACGGTCAAAGGCGGCGCAACACGGGCGCGCTTCTGGGCGCTCAACTTAGATTCGCAAGTATTAAATGTTGCTGGACCGGCATAGCGATTTAACGCCGCTAGCCAAACGGCATACGTCTTACCTGAACCCGTAGTGGCGTGCAGTAAACCGGACTTGCCTTGAGCCACAGCTTGCCACACGTCGCGCTGAAAGGTGAATGCCTTCCAACCTTGCTGATCAAACCAACGATCCGCCAAGGTAGCGTCCAAGCGAGAAGATTTAACGCGGCCGTGAACAGGATCAACCAGAGAGGTCATTTGAAGACTTTCTCTTTGCTTGACACCGGTAGCAGTGCCCGAAGTGACGCCAAGGTATCGGCCTCATCGAGTGACTTGTCTGTACGCCAACGCAACATGCGGGGAAATCGCACGGCAATACCACTCTTGTGCCGTGTACTGAGGGAAATGCCTTCAAAGCCGATTTCGAACACCAGTGTTGGCGTGACACTGCGGACAGGCCCGAATTTTTCAATGGTCGTCTTGCGTATGATTGCATCCACTCGACGCATCTCTGCGTCCGTGAGTCCAGAGTAAGCTTTGGCAAAGGGCACCAGTTTGCGATCCGCGGCGCCTTCAAGCCCATCCCACACCGCGAAAGTAAAGTCTGTATAAAGGCTCGCGCGCCGTCCGTGTCCAGCCTGCGCGTAGATCAAAACAGCATCGACTGCGTAGGGATCAATCTTCCATTTCCACCAGACGCCCACGTCCTTGGTGCGGCCGATGCCGTACTGTGCGGACACACTCTTTAGCATCAAGCCCTCCACACCCAAGCCGCGCGCTTGGGCACGCTGGCTGGCGAAGTCGGACCAACGATCACCCTGCAACACCGAAGAAATTAGCAATTGCGGCGGCGCAAAGTGAGCTACATTCTCGAGCAATTTGGCAAGCAGCTCGCGCCGTGCAGACTGAGGTTGCGGGCGAATATCAACTCCCTGCCATTCCAATAGGTCGTACGCCAACATTACCACCGGCACCTGAGCCAAGAGTTTGGGACTCAGCGTCTTGCGGCCAATGCGTTGCTGCAACAAGGCAAAGGGCTGCACTTGAGCTTCTTTCCAGACCACCAGCTCACCATCCAAAACCGTACCGTCGGGCACATGGTCTGCAAGTGCCGCAATTTCCGGAAAACGATCGGTCACAAGGTCTTCACCGCGCGACCAAAGCCATATTTTCCCTTCGCGCTTCACCAGTTGCACGCGTATGCCGTCCCACTTCCACTCCACTTGCCATTGCGACGGGGGTCCAAGTTGAATATCAAATGTCGATACGTCGTCTTGAAGTGGGTGCGCAAGAAAAAAAGGGTAGGGCTGGCCCGGGTCGCGTACATCTTCCATGCCTTGGCCCGTGGCTGCAATCAAGCGCTCATATCGCGCAGCCGAGGGCCGCGCCGAGATGTCGGTATATCCGACCAAGCGCTGGGCAATGCGCTTGGCATCAATACCGGTTAACGCGGCCAGTGCGCGGGTGACGAGCAAGCGGGACACACCGACGCGAAAGCTTCCTGTGATCAGCTTGATGAATACCAATTGACTCGCGCGATCAAGTTGCTGCAACAACGGTAACAAGGTCGCAACAAGTTGATTAGGTGGGGTGCTGCGCAGGGGCAGCAAGCGATCTTCTACCCATCGCGCGAGATCATCATACGATACGTTTTTTGAGGTTGGCATCAGCAAGGCAATGGTTTCGGCCAGATCTCCCACGGCTTCGTAACTTTCTTCAAAAAGCCATTCTGGTAAGCCACTGCTTTGAATCGCCAATGCGCGCAGCAACTTGGTCGGGACGAGTCGGCGCGGCCGCCCACCCGCTAGAAAGTACACCGCCCAAGCTGCATCGGCGGCTGGGGCATCCCTGAAGTAGTTTTCCAGATAGATGAGTTTGCTGTTGCTGCTGGTGGTTCCATCCAGCAGGGAATAGAGCTCAGCAAACGCTTTCACGTTTACGATGACTCAGGTGGAAGGTCGGGAAGGTCTGCTTCCTCGTTGCCGTATTCGGTGATAAAACGTTGTGCCTGCAAGCCTTTTTCGCCAAGCCATCGAACCATCACGTCCACTTGTCCGTGCGTGACGAAT
The DNA here is from genome assembly GCA_031361565.1 of Betaproteobacteria bacterium. Lineage (GTDB taxonomy): Bacteria > Pseudomonadota > Gammaproteobacteria > Burkholderiales > Burkholderiaceae_E > JAPOKJ01. The sequence continues at coordinate 16,445 of JANLRI010000663.1, forward strand.
ACGCGCTGTGCACCCGTGGCGGAAATAGCCTGTTGCAGGCTAGGCCAGTCGGCATGGTCTGACATAACGAAGCCCCGGTCCACCCCACGACGGCGACGCGTCCCCCGCAGATGCATCCAGCCGCTGGCAAAGCCATCGGCATAGTCACCAAAACGTTTCATCCAAGGCGTGCCTTGGGCGGAGGGGGGCGCCAGCACCATACTGCCGCGCATTCGCTCAGCCTCAGTCATTTCCGCGGCACTGAAGGTGGGCGGCAAGTAAACACCAGCATCCCGGTAAATTTGGTTTAAGGGCGCCATGGCACCGTGCACCACAATCGGTCCAACGCCAGGGTCCAGCCCCGAAAGTAAGCGCTGGGCCTTCCCTAGGGCGTAGCAAAAAATTACGCTGGTACGGTGTTGGTCCGCATTGCTCTGCCACCAAGCATTAATGTCTGCAAACAACTCGGCTTGCGCGATCCAGTGGTAAATCGGTAGGGCGAAGGTTGATTCGGTGATGAAGGTGTGGCAGCGGACGGGCTCAAAGGGAGCGCAGGTGCCATCGTTCTCAAGTTTATAATCGCCCGAGGCCACCCACACCTCACCCTGATACTCTAACCTCACCTGCGCCGAGCCCAACACATGACCGGCCGGATGCAAGCTGATCATCACGCCGTGATGGTTGATGGGTTGGGCATAGGCCAATGTATCCAAAGAAATGCCAGCGCCCAGCCGCTTTCGCAGGATCGGCGCGCCCTGCTCGGCCGTCAAGTATTGACCGTTGCCAAGACGCGCATGATCGCTGTGACCATGCGTGATGACCGCACGATCCACCGGTCGCCAAGGGTCGATGTA